>DAIUCL010000121.1:0-8933 GCA_036846185.1 Chitinophagaceae bacterium | reverse complement strand
ATATGACTCTCTAATAGTTTGTAAATTTATTTAATGTGTATAAGTTGTTGTTTTTCCACAATTTATCCTCTATGGGAATGTTGATTATAAACATTATTATTCGATTTAATCACGATCATGAGTACTACTTTAATTAAAAATCATTACTTTTGTGCTCACATTTACAAGGCTCTTACATTTATGATTAGTAGAAGAAACATTCGGATTAAAGTATTACACACTATTTACGAACTCTCTCAGCAGGATGAATCCCATCCTGAAAAAAAAGTAAAGAGCCTACTATCAGATAAAATCGATCAAACGGCACAATTATTGGCTGCAAATATTCAATTGATTTATCAGTTGTCACAATATGTGTTGATTTATGCCAATCAAAGAGCTTCTAAAATGATGCCCAGTAAGGAGGATTTGGAAGTGAATACCAAGTTGGCAGGTAATATCATTGCCGCACAATTAGCCCACAACACTCACTTTAATGAAATTGTAAAAAAACACCATCTTCATTTACTGTTTGAAGAAGAGTTGCTGAAACGATTATTTATTTCTTTTGCGGAAACAGAAATGTACAAAGTGTACATATCTACTGATACTAGAACAGCAGAGTCCGAAAAGGCTATTTTGATTCAGCTTTTTGAGCATTGTATTCAGCATAATGAATATGCACAGTCTTTTTTTGACGAAAATTATCTCTGTGCTTCTTACGACCAGAGCATGATACCGGGATGGATGGATAAAGTGTTGATGAGTGCCGCATCGTTTAATTTTCATAAAATATTATCGACTGAAAAGCATGAATTTGCGCAAGATCTTGCTGTCTGTTACTATGAAAAAAAGGATATCGTTTTTGAACTCATTGAACCCAAGTTGGTCAATTGGGATGCGGAGCGTGTGGCCATTATTGATTTGATTATTCTTCACTTAGGTATCTGTGAATTATTATATTTTCCGGAAATACCGGTCAAAGTGACTATCAATGAATACATTGATATAGCGAAGTCATATAGTACACCACAAAGTGGACAGTTTGTAAATGGACTTCTTGATAACGTTCGAAAAGAACTGACAGTACAAAATATGATAATAAAAAAGAGCTAGCAATTTTTGATACGCATCGCTTTATTTTTTTACCCGGACACATGATAGCACTACAGCGGCAACGATTGCAACGGAAAGCCCACAGTACGGCTATGGATTTTTTCAAGCAGGTAGGAGAGCGAACGGAGCGAGCTACTCCTAACGCGTAGAAAAAACCAGAGCCGGACGAGGACTTGAAGTGAAAAGCGTGTCTGCCGTCCCACTTTTTTTATATACTTAATACCATGTACTCTGTGTATTTTTGCACAAATAGTATGGAATATGACATCAAGTAAAAAGACTCTAGTGCTCCTTGGAATCCTGAGTATAGGCCTCGGCTGGAGTAGTTGCGAACAACAATCCGAATCCGGTAAAACGGAGGAAATACCCGGTACCTTGTCGGCCGACCTCGTCCATAACCCCCGTACTTTGAACGATACGGCAGCCGAATCTATGTCAGCGTTACGATCATTAGTGTTTCAAGATACCATTCACGATTTTGGTCGTATCAAAGAGGGTGAAATGCCCACTTACGAATTTACCTTTACCAATCCGGGTGAGAGAGATATTATTATTTATGAAGCCAAAGGATCCTGCGGATGTACTGTGCCGGAGTATCCTTCAGAACCAATTAAGAAAGGCAAGGAATATCAGCTCAAAGTAACCTTTAATAGTACCGGAAAATATGGCTATAATGATAAGACCGTGATGGTGACGACCAACGGGAATCCTGCTGTGCATGCATTACATATTTTGGCTGAGGTGGTAAAATAAACGCTATTTCTCGTACATTTCATTTACTTTTGCTGGCAAAATTTTAATAAAAAAACAATGAATTTAGTAGACACATTATTGATGATGGGTGAAGGTGGAAAGCCAAATCCCATGATGAACTTAGTCTTTATGGTAGGTATGATTGCCGTAATGTACTTTTTCATGATACGTCCGCAAATGAAAAAAGCAAAAGAACAAAAAGAATTTTCAAACAGTACCAATGTGGGAGACTTGATCGTAACGGTAGCCGGTATACATGGTAAGATTCTCCGCAATAATGAAGACGGTACTATGTCGGTCGAAGTAGATAGAAACGTAGTGCTCAAAATGGATAAAAGCGCTATCTCTATGGAGATGACAATAGCTCATCGCAAAAAACTAAATACGGAAACTAAAGCGTCCTAATTTTCGCATTGAATCACGTAGTATCCATATTCAAAAACAAATTCGTCATCGCTACGATCATCTTTCTTTTTTGGATATTTCTATTTGCACAATACGATGTGATAACGCAGCAAAGGCACAGAACGGAACTCAATGAAATGAATGCAAAAATCGACTTTCTACACAAGGAAATAGAACGATTGCAATCCGAACGTGACGCCCTCAAAGCAGACCCTCGTACTCTGGAGCAGTACGCTCGAGAAAAGTACTTTATGAAAACTGTGCATGAAGACGTCTATGTGTTTGATACCATCAAGCAATAGACGCTTGGTGTATTTTTCCGACACTTCTTCATACATTGCGCCTCATGAAAAAAATTTCAGTACCCCATTATCTCGAACATGCTTTATACTACGAGCCCTTCGTGGCTCTGGTCGATGCGCAAATAGGAGTGCTGGATCAGCTCAAACAGCAGTCTGTTCAAGTAAGCGAAATCTTGCGTAGCAATACGCCCGCCGGCTTACGTACACCCTATGCTCCAGGCAAATGGTGTATACTCGATATCATTCAGCATCTATGCGATGTGGAGCGAATTTTTGTAGCTAGAGCCCTCCGTTTTTCGAGAGGTGACACCAGTCCTCAGGCATTTTTTGACGAAAACCAGTTTGCCCTTCAAGCACTGGCTTCCAAAAAATCAGTAAGCAAATTGCTCAAAGAGTACAAGACCAATCGGCAGGCAAGTATATGTTTTTTTGCCAATCAATCCGCAGCAGAGCTCAAGCATACCGGCATTGCGGGCAATTATACCATGAGCGTGCGGGCTTGTGCATACATCATCTGTGGTCATGAAAAACATCATCTTCAGATCATACAAGAGCGATACGTATAAAGCTCATATAGAAAAATCGAATTAGGGGCTATCATCATATCATCATTATTCCACTCACATCCGTCCATGCCAGGGTCCGCTGTCGCTCCCGTCCTTAAGGGACTGCCTCGTGCCTCGGCACCTTCTATGCACGGCAGCCTTTCGGCTACAAATCATCTTTCAACTCTCTCAATTCGATCAAGAGAGAAGTCTTATTTATAATTTTTTTTGTAAAAGCGCATGTAGCCCAAAATATCTCTCGTTTTGATCAGCTCCGCATAGTTGGCTTTGGTAATGATTGCAATATCATATTCATTCGATTTGAACTGCGAAAAAAGAATTTTTTCTTTCTCCATTTCAATTCGATACTGTCGAGCAAATACACTATTGCTGAATTTATCTACACTTACCAAGCCTTGTTGTGCTGTAAGTAAATTCAGGTTCGACACATATTCCTTTTGCATATGCTTGAGCATATTGTAATCACTGATGGCTGATTTCAGACCCATCGTACGTCCATCCACATTTTTTATAAAAATGATAAGCTTATGTTCGGCATCCGGATCGGCTATATAAATACCTTTGCCATCGGCATCTCTCAGTTGTTTGAAGGCTTCACTAGCTTCCAGGCTATCTTGATATTTATTGCCACTATTCGTGATTCCGAGGCTTGGTTCGCCAGGTGCAGAAAAAGCATTATTGCCTTTGGCTGCACTATCGCCTTTGATATTGGTTTCTTTGCTCAAGTAAGCAAGTAATTCTTGCGCTTTAAGCTGTTCGGGAGTATTGGGATAATTGCTGATGACCTTTTCAAGTGTTTGAATCGAATTTTTATAATTTTTCAGACCGGCATGTGCTACTGCTTCCACTAAGTCGTATTTAGGAAGAAGGGGGTGTGCTTTCAGTTGCTGTCTTGCTTGGCTCACTCTACTTAGTGCTTCTATATACTGCCCATTTTTATATAGCTGATAGGTTTCGTCATAGTAGGCAGTGGTAGAGGCGAGTAGTACCGACTTTTGTTCTTCCTTAATATTGTTGGCTAATCTGGCATATTCAGTACCGGCATATTCAGTATTTAAAAGATTTTTGTAATAGGATTCTTTCGCTGTATTTCCCATTTTCTGATAGGTGAGATAGAGGCCATAGTATACTTGTTTTTTGAACTCTGTCTGCGGGTATTTTTTGAGGATTGTGTCGTATGATTTTATCGCATTAGGATAGTCATCTAGTCGAGAGTAATAGGTAAGTCCTAGGTTGAACCATGCATCCATTATTTTGCCATGAGCTGCATCCAATTCAGCAGGTGTTTTTGGCAGCTTGTCAAGCAATTGATTGATGTTCATGCCATCGATGTTGTCATTGTCTTCATCGCCCGAGTCTGTATTCTTATTCGTACCGGATAGTGAGAGTGCCAGCGCGGCAGATCGTCTCCAATTATCCTCATTTGGTCTATTCCCCCATTTGGTTTTAAACTCCGTACTGCCCTTCTGCATTATTGAGGCGTTATAGAAATACCAATTATTCTTTTGCGGACTTGGATTGTTAGGTTGTAAAGCAACGGGTTGGGCCGCTTTCGCATTTTCAAGGTCTTTTTTCTCTTTTTGTAGTCTCTCCAATTCTTTTTTGGCAATAGCACGTTTTTCTTTATCGCTCTTTAGCGACAATGCGATGAGGCTATCCTGAGTAGTAATGACTTTAATATAAGCAACTACATCTGCCAACACATTTTTTCTTCGCATTACTTCGTTAATATTGTCGATTGGAGGGTTGTTGCCATAATAAGCCGCACTATCATAAGATATTTTTGCTGATTGATAAGATGATTGAGTATAATAGATATCGCCCATCTGTGCAAAAGCGATTGCTTTTTGTTTGTTATCTTTATTTTCCGGATTTTGGATACTCTTCTTGAGGATTTCAAGCGCATTGGCAGGGTTGTTTTTTTCTTCCAGTTTGGCTAGGCTATTGAGTGCTTGGCTCTTATATTTTGCATATTTAGGGTCATTAATTATGGAGTTTAATTGCTGTATGGCATATCGTTCGTCACCGGCGCCATTAGATGCATTTTGAGCTATATATAACTTTGCAAAAAACTCCATTTCGGGATCTGCTTTTTTATGTAGCGATTTTTTAAAGTGCTCAGATGAGTTCTTAAGTTCTCCTTCTTTGGCATACAATTGACCAAGCAAAAACTCATTTCGTCCACGTTGTTTATCCGACATTTTGTTTTTTAATGCTTTACTGAGGGCTTCTATAGCTTGCTTATTATCATTGAGAGTAAGAGCCAGATTCGTTTGCGCATAATATAATTCCGGTTTCAGGCGGCTGGGGTAATGTTTGTCTTTTTCGAGAAGAGCCATTAAGCTTGCCGCTTCGTTGTATTGTTCTGCACGCACATACGATTTGGCAAGCCAAAGTAAAGCATCATTTCTCACAGGATGGTGGCGAAGCAGGTTGGTTCCTTTTCGATTTTCGATGGTGGCTATTTGATCTTCTTTAGCACTTTTAGCATGATTGATTTTTTTCTTTTTGCCGTAAGGGTTGTCTTTGTATTCATTGGCTACAAATTGGAATGTGAGAATAGCCCCATCTATGTCACCTTTGGTATAGGATGCTTTTCCCATTAAGAAATACATATTGTCAAACCATTTAGAGCGAGGATCATGTATTTGAGTGCCAAAGGAAGTCTTCTTGATTACAGAGTCCATAAAATTGCCAACGCTACTGCCTTGTTTTTCTAAATTGTAAGGTTTGATACTAATCCCATTATCATAGTCTTCTTTGTTGGTTCGTATCATATTACGAATGGCTTCATTGTATTTTTTTCGAGCATTATAATAGTAGTTGTAGCGGGTCACGGTATTTTGGAATATTCTCCGATGCAAAGACCATTTTTTTGCAAGGAGCTTATCGTTACTCCATTCGGCTTGTTTTTTCTTATGCATAGCCATGGCCGCTGCACGTTGCTGTTCTTCTTTTGATTTGCCTGCTAGTGGTTTTTCATTTTTTTCTCTAAGTGCACTCAGGCTGTCTGTACGTTGTTTTCGGGAGGCTGCTATACTATCTTTGATACGATTTCTTTCTTCTTTTATTTTTTCTACATTAGCTTTGATTGCGTTGGATACACTATCGTTGTATGCTTTACGAGCATTGCTCATGCTGTCATTAATTCTTGCCCTTGCACTTCTGATGGAGTCCGATATGCGGTCTCTCTCCATCAGTACGGCATCTTTTTCTTTCTGTCTGGATTTGTCTGTGCTATCCTTCACAAATTTCATCCGTAGTTCGACACTGTCTTTGTAAGCTTTGCTATTGATGTACTTCGAATATTCAGCTTTTCGTTTTAGTTCAGCCTTTCTGGCGGTATTAATACTATCACTGATTCGTTTGCGAGCCAGATCTATACTATCTCTTATTTGAGCTAGTGCTCTAGCGGTACTATCTTGTTTTTTTCGTTCATAGGCTCGAATGCTATCTTGATACTTTTGTACTATGGCTATGCTGTCCTGATATCTTTTTTTGGTAGCCGTAGCAATGCTGTCTCTAATGGCTTGCTCACGAATGATTTTTAATTTTGCCTCTACTCGTTCTAGGCTATCTTTGGTTCGCTTTGCAATGCGAGCAGATTGCAGGCTATCACGAAACTGCTGTAGTTTTATTTTTTGTAATTCTCTTGAAATACTATCTTGAATTCTTTTTTCTTTGGCGGCTGCTATGATACTATCTCTTTTCAGATATTCATTTTGAACTCTTTTGTTGATAGCAGCAGTATCAATAGACGACTGTGCGCTCAACTGTTGTTTGGGCAACAATAAGCACAAAGAGAAAATAAATAATATGAGAAGTCTTAATCTCACGTAAATGAAACTCAAAATAAAGGAAAATATTTTGTTTAAGACAAAAAATATAAACCGCAGAATCATATACATTTCAAAATACAAGTGTAATAACCGTGTTGACTAAGAAAGATAGTAATATTGTGCTTCGCTGTAGGGTATAAATTATGGTAAATCTGCCACAATAAGTACGGCATGATTTGCCTCCGTCTAATTAATATCAATAGTCGATCGACAATAGCAGCCTGAGCTGAGAAAATAACATAATGTGGATAAGTAAGGCATTAGTTTTTGTAAATACCTTCATTTTTGAATTGACCACTTATTAATTTTGTGAGTCAAATATATAAAAAATAATATCATGTCTATTTTTTCAAGCAGAGATAAAGAAAAAGAACCAAGTGTAACCAGCACCTACACTCCACCACAACCGGCTACACCTTCTGTATCCAGTAGTCCGAGTCCAAGTTACTCTACCTCTTCCAATTCCACTACCATTGCAGATGGCACTATATTAGATGGACATATAAAAATAGAGGGTGACATACGTATTGAAGGTCATATTAAAGGAACTGTAACATCTAAGGGTAAAGTAACTATGTCCAAAACCGGTAAAGTAGATGGGGATATTATTTGTCATAGTGCAGAAGTATCGGGTTGGATCAGTGGTAAGCTGAAAGTGGCAGATATCTTGATAATGAAAGCTAATGCGCACGTAGATGGTGATATCAACACTGGTAAGCTAGTGATCGAAAGTGGAGTGAAATTTAATGGCAACTGTTCTATGGGATCTCCGGTAGCCGCTTCTACAGCTACTGCTGCCACTACTGCAAGCACACCCATGCCACCCAAAGTAGGTAATACACTCGATGTTAAATAAAGATTTAATGAAATATGCCGGTATGGCTTTTCAGATAGTAGCCACGCTAGTCGTGGCTTTTTTTATTGGACATTATATCGACGAATACTTAGCTTTGAAATGGCCGGTTTTTTTAATACTCCTTCCCTTGATATCGCTTATCTCATTGTTTTACAAAATATACATTGATTCTTCAAAAAGATCTTGAAATGAAACAAAAACTGAATGCCTACTATTTTGGGGGCCTCTCATTGATCGTCCTTATAGCGGCTGGTATTCCTATCTTATTTTTTAAAGATTATTTTAATTCTTTAGTGGTATTAGCGGGAGTATTTGTCCTTGCCACTGTTAGTATCCTCAGTTTCATGGTTGCAGGTAGGTCTGTCGGTCATGAGAATCCGAATCGATTTGTGCGAGGAGTAATGTTAGGGACTATGCTCAAATTTTTCTTTTGCATCATTGCAGTTGTTGTTTGGTTGTTTTTGTACAAAGAAACGTTCGATAAATCAGTACTTTTTTTATTTATGGCCTACTATTTTGTATTCACTGTATTTGAATCCATTCTTTTATCCAACGAAGCAAAAAAATCAGTTGCCCAGCGAAAGTTGGACAAATCGTCGATGTAAGCTGCTGACCTGGGGTATTATTAGATGTTCTTCGTCGTTTGTGATTATGTAATCAGCCAATTCGACTTTTTCCTTATCCGGCATTTGTAATTCAATTCTTTTTTTGGCTTCTTCTTTAGAAAGATGATCTCTCTCACAAATTCTATCTATTCGTATATCATTAGGAGATGTTACTACCACTAGTACATCTAAGTCTTTGTAAGTTCCTGCTTCAATAAGTAATGCTGCTTCTTTAATAGTATACAGCGATTTTTGTCTTTTTTCCCATTCAGCGTAGTGGTTTTTTACTAAGGGGTGAACGATGGAGTTTAGTTTAGCTAGGAGGTTCTTGTCAGAAAATACCATATTTTTCAAAGCTACTTTGTCAAACAGATTGTTGGGGTAAATCTCATTACCAAAAGTGCTTATTATTTTTTCTTTTAATATCGGGTTTTCGATGTACAATCGTTTAGCCTCATCGTCGGCATAGAAGACAGGAATGTCCATCATCGAAAATAATTTGCATATAATAC
>DAIUCL010000120.1:0-9074 GCA_036846185.1 Chitinophagaceae bacterium | reverse complement strand
ATCTTCGATTGACGCTAATGATTTAGTTTTTTCACAGACTGTCGTTGGTAGTAGTTTAGAAATAGAAACATATGAGACAAGAAATGGCAATTTGCCTTTGGTATGACAACCAAGCTGAAGAAGCTGCAAACTTTTATACTTCAATTTTTAAAGACTCGGAAATTATCAAGGTAAGTCGGTTTGGAAAAGAAGGATTTGAAATTCACGGAAAAGAAGAAGGAACAGCAATGACTGTTGACTTCAAATTGAATGGAATGAATTTTTTAGCCTTAAATGGCGGACCGAAATTCAAATTTAATGAAGCGGTTTCTATCGTAATATACTGCGACACTCAAGATGAAATTGACCATTATTGGACAAAGCTGACTAAAAACGGAGAAGAAGGCCCTTGTGGTTGGTTGAAAGATAAATATGGAGTTTCTTGGCAAATTACACCGAGTGTTCTACCGATGTATCTAACCGAGCAGAATTTGGAAAGGAGAAATCGAGTTGAACGATGTGCTTTTGGAATGAAAAAATTTGACATTGAAAGACTTCAAAAAGCTTACGAAGGAATATAATAACTACCGCAAACACACAGCGGAAAATACAAAAACCCAATATTGTAAACGCCCCGGTGAGTGACCGGGGCGTTTTGACTATTCCGTATTCAGCTTACACTAGCCGTTTTGTATAGGTGTATTAGTAGCTCATTTTCTTGCTTTTTTCTTTATTATAGTTTCATTTTGGGAGTTTTGGAATCATTCGTCTTTATCCAAAATCGGGTTACACGACTATGTATGGCATTCTTGTGTATACTTTTTCGTATATGATATTATTCTTTGTACAGATGTCTATGTCGCCGGGGCTGATGCCTAATGACTCAGACGATGAGGTGTAGCCCTGATCGCAGCGGCATCCCCGAAGCAGTGAAGCCTTTGTGTGTGGGGCGAAGGGATATAGCGTAGAGCAGGACGGGTGCTGATATTGATAATCAGATGAGCTCCCAAATTTTAGACCAGAAGCTGTTGTTTTACCCACTGACATTGAAGTCGCGGAGAGCCTCATTGAGGGAGGTTTTGAGGTCGGTACTTTCTTTGCGTTTGCCGATGATGAGCGCACAGCCGACTTGATATTCGCCAGCCGGAAACTGCTTGGTATAAGACCCTGGTATAACGACACTTCGAGCTGGTACACGACCTCGGTATTCGATAGGCTGATCACCACTTACATCTATAATTTTGGTGCTTTGGGTAAGAACGACATTGGCTCCTAGTACGGCTTCTTTTTCTACATGAACGCCTTCTACTACTATACATCTCGAACCGATAAAACAGCCATCTTCGATAATCACAGGACTGGCTTGTAAGGGTTCTAAGACTCCACCTATGCCTACCCCACCACTCAGGTGTACGTGCTTGCCGATTTGGGCACAACTACCTACTGTAGCCCAGGTATCTACCATAGTTCCTTCATCTACATACGCGCCAATATTGACATAGCTAGGCATGAGGATAACATTGGGGGCGAGGTAAGCACCATATCGGGCTATGGCATGTGGCACAGCGCGTACGCCCTGGGATGCATAGTCGGATTTCAGGTTCATTTTGTCGTGAAACTCAAAAGGGGGCAAAACATGGGTCTGCATGGGCTGTATGGCAAAATACATGAGTATGGCTTGCTTGACCCATTCGTTGACTTGCCATTGGTCTCCTTGTGGTGCGGCAACACGCAGCCGACCTTTGTCGACTTCTTCTATGACAGTGCGAACGGCATCCGCGTAGGTATTTTGCTTTAGTAATTCTCTATTTTGCCAGGCTTCTTGTATGTATTGTTGTAAGGACATAGAATATTTTTTGCAAACATAAGCAGCGCAAAGGCATTGTGGTTAAAATTTATAAAATATAACCCAAGGATGAAAGTGATTTTTGTACATCAAAAAAATTGACTAAATTTATAGTACCCATTTAGTACATTTGTTGATAAATTTAAAACCTACCTGATAAACTGCATGTATGATATATAGACTATTAATGGTGTTGATGCTGCTTGCTACCACCGTTATTTCAAACGCACAACACTGTATACCCTTCATTGCGGAACAAAAAGAAACGGTTTTGTATAATATTCAAGATATACAAGGTGTATGGATAAGTGATACAAGACTTGTTTCAAACGTACATGTATTTAATGAGTATTTATGGAAATTGGGTGAAAAAAAAATGACCATACTGACGAATAAAAAAAATGCGCTCTTATTACAATACGATAAAAAAGCAAAGCCTGAATCGTATACTATACATGTAGATACTGCTTTACATTCGATAGTAATAGCTGGAGGTGAATCAGGTATATTTTATGGATTGATGACTCTTTTGCAATGGAAATATTTTTACCGTGTGGAGGCTTTTGAACAGATTAATACCTTGTATGATTACCCAGCTTTTTCGTGGCGAGGTATGCACTTAGATGTAAGCCGTCATTTTTTTGATATTGCTTTTATCAAAAAATATATTGACATGCTGGCCATTCATAAATTGAACGTTTTTCACTGGCATTTGACAGACGATCAAGGTTGGCGTATAGAAATAAAAAAATATCCCCTACTAACCCAAATAGGTTGTACTCGCAAAGAAACAATTGTTGAAAAAAACTTTATGCCGTTTGTGGGTGATGGCAAACCGGTAAGTGGCTATTACACCCAGGAACAAATCAAAGAAATTGTAAAATACGCCTCGGATAGACATATAACCGTAGTGCCTGAAATAGAAATGCCAGGACATGCTATGGCTGCATTAGCTGCTTATCCGGAATATAGCTGTACCGGTATCAAAGAGGAGGTAATGAAAACATGGGGAGTGAGCGAACATGTATTTTGCACGAAGGATTCTACGATTCGATTTTTAAAGGATATACTTGATGAAGTATTGAAATTATTTCCTTCAAAATATATCCATATCGGAGGTGATGAAGTGCCCAAAGAACGATGGAAAGTCTGTAATAAATGTCAAGACAATATTAAAAAGTATAAACTGAAGGACGAACATGAACTTCAAAGCTACTTCATCACACAAATAGATAAGTATCTGAGTGCTAAAGGTCGTAATACTATAGGCTGGGATGAGATACTGGAAGGTGGACTAGCTCCGGGTGCCGCTGTGATGAGTTGGCGAGGAATCGCAGGTGGCGTAGAAGCTGCAAGGCAAAAACATTCGGTGGTGATGTCGCCGGGTACACATTGTTATTTTGACCATTATCAAGCCTATCCGCTTCATGAACCTTTGGCTATAGGAGGATATACTCCAATCGAAAAAGTATATGAATTTAACCCTATCCCTAAGCAATTGACTGCTCAGGAAATACCTTACATAATGGGGGCTCAAGCCAATGTGTGGACGGAATACATGAAAACGAGTGAACATGTAGAATATATGGTATTTCCACGCTTGTGTGCTTTGAGCGAGGTGTTGTGGACGGGCAACTTACGTCCGGGTTTTGATGATTTCAAATACAGACTTCGAAAACACTTTATTTTTTTAGATGAATGGAATGTGCATTATGCCAAGACCTTGTATGATATTTCTCAAGAAGCAGTTCCCAATGAAGAAAGCTTGGAGGTAGTTTTCAAATCCAATTTTAACAATGGGGGTATCATATACAATATACATTATGCTGATGGTGAAACGTTGATTCAAAACACAGAATCTGAGGGGAAATTCAAACTGCTTAAATCTGGCGAAATTTCCGCTTACTACAGTGAACTGAATGAAATACCCGGTAGATCGACCAGCTATAAATATAGTGTACATAAAGCACTAGGAAAACCGACAAGCAGCACACCGGAACCAAGCAGTTATTACAACTCAGGTGGTACAGCAAGCTTAGTAAATGGTATAAGTGGTCGATCGCCACGAGTGAATACTGAATGGCTGGCGTGGCATGAAAATGATGTGACAATTATGATCGATCTGGAAGAAGAAAAGCTGTTGAGTAGTGTCAGCTTAGGTCTTTTGGAAGAAAAAAATGCGCATATCTATTTACCTCAGAAAATATGTATTTTAATAGGCAATGAAGACAATTCTTATATTGTAGCCAAAACAATGGATGCAGAAGAAATTTCTAAAATGTATCAGAAAGATATTCCTTTGATGCTTTTATTTGATAATTTCTTTATGGGAAGATTTGTAAAATGCATCATGGAATATGATAGAAAAGCAGAACACAAACCTTGGTTATTTCTGAGCGAAATAGAAGTTGATTAATTTATTCTATATACTCAATTAGGTCTTATGCCTCTTTTTCACTAAGCTCTAACCATCTCATTTCTTTTTCTTCGAGCAGAGCGATTATTTCCGTCACTCGATTAGCTGTTGACTGTAATTCGCTATAATCCATATCTCCCAAACTCATTTTTTGCTCTAGCATTTGTTTTTCAGATTCCAATTGTGGCATATCTTTTTCTAATTGTTCCATTTCCCTATTTTCCTTATAGCTACGTTTAGAAACTTGCCTTTTGAGATCCGATTCTTTGGGGGGATTTTCAATTACATTATAGTTGGTATCCACTTGCTCTTTTAGTTTTCGCAATTCGGAGTCTTCGGTATTTCGATATTGTGTATAGTTTCCCGGAAAATCTTTAACCACCCCATTGCCTTCAAACACAAATAGGTGATCTACAAGCTTATCCATAAAGTACCTATCATGACTCACTAATAAAATACAACCTTTGTATTCCTGTAAAAATTCTTCCAAAAGTTGAAGTGTTTGCAAATCCAAATCATTGGTAGGTTCATCAAGCACCAAAAAATTAGGGTTTTTAAATAAAATGCTCAATAGTTGTAAGCGTCTTTTTTCGCCACCACTCAGCTTGCTTAGATATGTATACTGCTGCTCAGCGGTAAAAGCAAAACGTTCCAAAAACTTAGATGCACTCAATTTACTACCATCTGCCAGTGGGAAGAACTCGGCCATGTCTTTTACAAATTCTATGACACGTTTGTCTTCTGTGTACTGAAGCCCCTCTTGAGAAAAGTGACCAAACACTACGGTTTCCCCATGGTTTATCTTACCACTATCGGGCTCCAATTGCTGTAACGCTATTTGCAAAAAGGTACTCTTACCTACTCCATTTTTACCTACTATACCGATTCGCTCCCCTCTCTTAAAGGTATAGTCAAATCCTTTTAAAATTACTTTATCTCCATAGGATTTATATACTTTCTTCATTTCAATAATCTTCCCTCCCAATCGAGACATCTTTACCTGAAGTTGTACATCGGCTTCTACACGCTTATCTTTTACTCTATCTTCCACATCCAGAAAAGCATCTTGTCGTGCTTTGGACTTTACCGTACGGGCTTTGGGTTGCTTTCGCATCCATTCCAATTCTTTGCGAAAGATGTTTCTATCTTTTTGCAACTCACTTTGTTCTACCTCAATCCTATGTGCTTTCTGTTGCAAAAAGTACTCATAATTACCCTGATGGATATATACTTTTTCTCGGTCTATTTCAATTATTTCGTTGCACACCGCATCCAGAAAATAGCGATCATGGGTGACCATGAGTAGTGTCAACTTTTGTGCACTCAAATAATCTTCTAACCACTCTATCATTTTTACATCCAAATGATTAGTAGGCTCATCCAAAATTAAAAGACATTGACCACTGTATAGCTGTGTTTCAATAAGCGCTTGCGCTAATGCAACTCTTTTCTTTTGCCCGCCACTCAAGTTTTTCATCCGTTGCGAAAGATCATTAATCTGTAGCTTAGAAAGGATCTGCTGCACCTCTGCTTCCACATTCCAGGCATTGAGTGTATCCATTTTGCCTAGCAAATCCTGAAGCCTTTCAGGATCATCAATTTGTTGCTCAATAAAGGTCTCATACTCTTTCACTAACTTAATAACGTCATGCTGCATTGAGAATATATTCTCACGAATAGACTGATCTAAATTGAATTCATTTTCTTGATGCAACATGACTAAGTGTACCTCCTTGTGAACCCAGACTTTACCACTATCAGGAGTATCTATTGATGATAATATTTGCAGTAATGTGGATTTTCCAAAACCATTGCGTGCTATGAGTGCTATTTTATCACCTTCATTGATGTGAAATGAAATATCGGTAAAAAGTGTGCGAGCACCAAAGGACTTACTAACCTTTTCGAGCGAGGCATAATGCATAAATATAAAATAATTTTTATCGGGGAATCCCGGCGAGTTCGTATCTATTTAATTGGTTTTTCTACTGGAGCATTCCCATCCTTTCTGACTTCTATCTGCACTACATCCTCTGTCATTATCCATTTATTGCCGCTCCATTTTAGACCGTCATACGAACCGTCAGGCACATAGGTATATCTTTTAGCAGGATCTCCAATTTGAGATTCACAATGGTCGAGTATGATTTGATCAGTCTCTTTGTCGTAGTTCATACTAGCTTTTGCGCCACGCTGATATTCATACACAAATCGATTTACTGTTTTACGCTTGCCTCGCTCAACGATGGCGAACAATGGTGCGCCAAACACACCCTGCCCTTGCTGATTAAAGCCGAAAGCTTCCAGTATTTTTCGTTCACTATTGAGAGAATTCCCATTCCATCCCAGCAAAAAATAGACTCTTTGCCCATTGATTTCTCTTTGTAATATATTGTAATACAAACAACCATACCACCTGGTCCCCATAAAAACAGAATCTTCAGCTCCCCTTATGATTTGATCCGAAACATCTACCAATGGTATAAAACTCTCATCACTCAACTGAATCACTGCATAATATCGAGCATCAGCATCTCCTCGCATTACCTCCCAGTTATATATACGAAAACTCTTATCAGGCGATTGTAAAATATTGATTTTAGAACTCAATTTCGGAAATGGATAAGCATAACTTCCTTTCATCTTTATTACTTGTTTGAAAATTCGTATAAATTGGTAATTTCCCTCTACCCTATCTTCCGGCATAGATGACGTGTACATACTATCAGCAAAATAAACCAACGAGTCCTCTAATACCTGCATCGGCGACAACTTACTCACCTCTCTGTCATGCACTTGCATACGTTTTGGTGGATTATCCATTTCCTCCTGTGCTTTGAGGCTCAATCCATTGCTGATCAAAACAATAATAAAAATGAAATTCTGAATTTTCATGTAACAAATGTATGATTAAAACAGCGCATACAAATACATTATACGTTTATGAAACGTGAAAAATTCAATCCAATTATTCTTTTTTTATCGCTGACTTTTTAGTCTAGTACATGCAAACTCTTTGCGATGATACCTACACATTCGTCAATCTGCTCCTTTTTAATAACTAGTGGTGGTGCAAAACGAATTTTATCCCCATGTGTAGGCTTGGCAAGAAGCCCATTATCTTTCATCGCCAAACACAGTCGCCAAGCCGCATTTTTATCCTCATGCTCGATCACTATAGCATTTAGCAAACCCTTCCCTCTTACCAGTTTTATGTAAGGCGACTGCAATTGCTGCAAACTTTTTCTGATATAGACTCCCATTACTGAAGCATTCTCAGCCATATTTTCATCTTTTAATACCTGCAATGAAGCCATCGCCACTTTGCAAGCCAAAGGATTACCTCCATAGGTCGAACCATGCTCTCCCGGCTTGATAGTAAGCATAATTTCATCATCGCACAATACTGCACTTACCGGCATCATACCACCACTCAGCGCCTTACCCAAAATCAAAATATCTGCACGAACACCCTCATGGTCACATGCAAGCATCTTCCCCGTTCTACACAATCCGGTTTGTATCTCATCTGCCATAAACAAAACATTAGCGGCCTTGCACATAGCATATGCCTTACTCAAAAACCCATCCGCAGGCACTACCACACCCGCTTCTCCCTGTATTGGCTCTATCAAAAAGCCACATACCGTGCTGTCTTTTAAGGCCTCAGCCAAAGCCTGATCATCGGCATAAGGAATACTTATATAACCAGGAGTAAATGGCCCAAATCCATTACGCGAATCAGCATCATTACTAAATGAAATGATATTCACCGTACGACCATGAAAATTTCCATCAGACACAATGATCTTCGCTTCATTCTCTGCTATTCCTTTACAAAGATACCCCCACTTACGTGCAAGTTTCAATGCTGTTTCCACAGCTTCAGCCCCCGAATTCATCGGCAATACCTTGTCATACCCAAAATAGCTAGTAATATATTTTGCAAACTCACCTAGTGAACTATTATGAAAAGCTCTCGAAGTCAGCGTCAATTGTTGCGCTTGTGTTACAAATGCATCCACTATTCGTGGATGACAATGCCCTTGATTGACTGCCGAATAACCACTCAAAAAATCATAATATCGATTACCTTCTACATCCCATAAATGTACACCTTTCCCTTTATCTAGCACCACAGGTAATGGATGATAATTATGGGCATTATATTTTTCTTCCAATGCAATAAGCTGCTCACTTCGTGTTTGTATACCGACTGTCATAATGCAAAAATACTATTTTATCTGCTACTACTAACTAACTACTTGGATCAAATATTGTGAAAATCAATATAATCGAAAAAAACTCAATATCCCCCTGGGGCATGCACGGCTATCCGCTCCTACTCCTCGCCGCGCAGGCTGTGAGGCTTGGCAGTGCAGGTAGCTCTGTTCCGCCGCTCCTGCACCTTCAGCCTCACTAGCCTTTGCGCCTGTGGGGTATCCGCTACTATCCGGCTGCCAGCTGAGTGGTCTATTGATAAAAGCCTGCATCAATTTTACTATCTAATACTCTTCTCATCACAAATATTTTTTACCCAAAGTCAATGTTGCTTATTGATTATTCTTGCTGCAAGCTAAAATAGGACACCTAAATCCAAAATCTCCTAATACGTTTTTCTTTCATATCCCTCTGAGAGCGGCCTGCGGCCGCTCTCAGAGGGATAGCTATTTGTATTCTATATCCCTTACACTCATACAACTACTCTTATCTGTCCATATTTATCATTTTTAAATTTACTTCTCATTCGTTTCTCTTGCTCTCATTCTCTATTCTATTCAAACTGTAATTTACAAACAATGAGAGCGGCCTGCGGCCGCTCTCATTGTTTGT
>DAIUCL010000119.1:0-9077 GCA_036846185.1 Chitinophagaceae bacterium | reverse complement strand
CTTATGATCAGTTTTAATTCCATCCTCATTAAAATAAATAATGTCTTTTTCAGTCAAACCATAAATTTTATGGTTTAAGATGACAAGGGATTTTATATCAGTAATAGGCAACCCATCCGACTCATCATAAGACACAACAGTAGTATCATTTATTTTATAAATAGCATTGTTAGCATGAACGTATAATGAGTAAACGGTAGGATATAATTTAAAAATAATAGAAGGATTACCCTTATTCAAAAAATGTTTAATAGGAATGAAAGAGTTATTTTTGAAAACAAAAAGACCTTTATCCTTTGTACCCATATATAAGTAACCGTTAAAATATTTAATATCTGTAATTACTTTTGAAGGTGTAATAAGTTTAGTTCTTTTCTTTTTGATGAGGCTATAGGAATATAAGCCATCGCTAGTAGTATAAAATAAATTCTTCTGAATTGAATCATAACAAACAGACAAGGCTTTGTCTATACCTGATATATCGGTTCTAATAAAATTATCATTAGAATATGCATATTTGGATTGAGGTAGTTGGCTTAGCAAATAGCTCAGAGAATCATTTCCTTTTCTGTAGTATATACTTGAGTTTGTCCCGATAAGTTCAGTACCTTGGGAAGCGAAAATATCTTTAATAACAAAATACATATTCTCTTTCGTATTGTTGTCAATGATATGTCCAAAGTTTGATGAAATATATATGCGTTTGTTGTCTTTAGAAGTAGCAATAAATTCTATAGGTTTACTGCTTGAGCCTTTGAATATAACTTTATTCGTATTGCTGCCGATATCATAAGAGAATACTTCTTCATTTTTGGTTCCTAATAGTAAATGGGAAGACGTACTATGTATGTAAGTTATTTGTGGAGGAATAGAACTCAATCTATTGATTGAGAAACTGGGAATTCTGATTAAGCCGTCTCCCAAGCTGGAAAAATGATAATTTCCCTCTCTGTCTTTTATGGCATAGGATATATTGAACTCCTTGAGTATATGATGAAAGGTGTCTACATCAATCCTCGTATCAATAAAAAATACACCCTTTGTAGTACAAAGCCAAAGTTTATCATCAAAGTATATCGCATTATTAACACTTACGGAATGTAGTAAAATAAATTTATGAGACAAAATCCCCAATTTAGTTTTGTTTAAAATTGATTGTACAATCTTGTTGGAAGTCACAATTGGTTTTTGTTTATCCAAATGATGTATAACAATCAACCTATCTTGATTTATAGATTCAGAGTAAAGCTTATGATTCTTATCAATTTTTATCAGGTATTGATTATTAATTGATTTATTTATTGAAAATATCGAAAGAAGTGTATCCATTGTTAATTCGTCAGATTCAGCTTTATCGATATTTTTATATTCTATCTTATTCAACTCAGTATTATAAAAGTAGATTCTATTCTTGAAGTTTCCGATGATATATTCTTTATCAGCGATTGAGTAAGAGAAGTAAAAACTGTTGGGAATAAGGGGTTGGTAATAAAGTGTATCATTTCGTAAACAAAAAAGTTCCCCATTGAAAGATTTACACCAAATTGTTCCGTTTTTCGTTTCCATGATATTGGATACGCTGATATATGGATACTCTTTGTTGTAATAGTTTACAAAACGAAATCCATCAAAACTACTAAGACCATTGCTATGAGCTATATATAACAGGCCATTACTAGCTTCTTTGATATCATAGATTATGTTCGAAGGCAGTCCGTTTTCTTTAGTAAGCTGAATCCGATGATAAGTTCCCTGAGCTTTCACTATTATAGATAAAAGCAAAAAAAGGATGCCTAATGGAAATTTTATAAAATGAAAATAATTCATAAATGAATTACGAAAGTAATTCCAGCTTTTCAAAAAAGGAATCTACTTTGTCTGAACTTACTTGAGCAGACACATTTCCTTCCATTAAAACGACGTTGTCATGCTTATTGAATTCAGTTACAAAGCGAAGATTGATAATATATGATTTGTGCGAACGAAAAAATAAAGGAATATCAGATAGTTTATCCTCAAAGTGCTTTAAATTTTTGCTTGCAAGTAGTTTTTCGCCACTTTTTAAATAGAGTTCGCAATAAGAACCTTCCGCTTTGAGCAGTGTCAAATCTTTGAGTTTGATAAATCGTGCACTACTCATCAAATTGACTACTAAACAACGTTCACCATTTTCGAGTGAAGAGGAGTTTAGATTTTCTTTCAGTGCTTTGAATTCTACAATTTTATCTTTATTGTATTTCTTCAGTAGTTTCTCTACCGTTCTAGAAAGGGTATCAGGATTGATAGGTTTTAGCAAATAATCTGTAGCAGAAAGCTTAAATGCTTGTATAGCATAATCGCTATATCCTGTAGTAAACACAATATCAAAGTTAACCTCTTCATCTTCAAAATAATCTAATATCTCCAGACCACTTCTACCCGGCATTTCTATATCTAAGAATACTATATCAGGTTTATGCTTTTTTATGGCTTTAATACCATTGGGTAAATCATCACATTCTGCCAAAACTGTAATTTCGTCTGTAATATCAGACAACATATGCCTTAGTAGAATTCGAGCGTTATTCTCATCATCGATAATTACACAGCTTTTCATTGCGATGCAAGAATAATAAAAAATAGAACAATTATCCAATTCGATTTACTAACTATGACATTCAGTTTGTAAATGTGTGTATAGAGTTTGTGTAAATGAAGCTTATTTTTGAAGGTATTGTTTGTACATTTTCATGATTCGTAGTGCTACAGCTAATATATCTCTACTTTGAAGCAATATAGTTGTTTCTAAAATAGCTTCTTTCGTAGTCGGTTTCTTTTCTTGAATTTGGAGTATTACTGTATCTAGCTGTTGGTTAATAAATAATCTCATATCATCTCTTGATGTCTTGATACTGTCAATATTTTCAAAATTATTATTACCTATTGCCAGTGATATAGCCTGCATAAAAGCATTCATTTTGAAACGCAACTCTTCCGAAATTCTAATAAAAGCAGTAGAAGGTTTTTGATGAAGGTTTTTGATATAAAAGTTGGTTTCTTCTGCCATTGTATGAAGCGAATGAGTCATGTCCTGCAATAGATCTACTCCGTATAGCAATATCTCAGCCTGCTTTTTATCATTGTTTTGCAGATTTTTGATATATTTTATACTCATAGAGCGAAGTTTGAAACCATCTTTTTGTAGTATTTCTATATTTTCATAAGTTGTACTCACGAGTTCTTCATCATATGATTTCAAAGATTCCAGCATCGTACTATAATAGCCCGATACTGCATACAGATGCTGAATAATCAAATCTTTATTGGATTCATAGATGTCGGTATCAATAGCACTCAATTTAGAAAGCTTGTCTCTTTGTTCGTTTTCCTTTCTTTCTTTTTTGCTAAATCTTATGTGCGAAAATATCAACATTGCAAAAACAAATGCAATAGATATTATAGTACCAATCACTCCGCCCTTTATCAGCACAAACACAAAGCTTGCAGAAACTATAAAAGCGATAAATGCAGTAATGAACCAGCCCCCAATTACGCTCAATACGCCCGCTACTCTGTATACTGCCGTTTCTCTCCCCCATGCTTTATCGGCCAGAGAGGTACCCATCGCTACCATAAATGAAACATAGGTAGTAGATAAGGGTAGCTTGAAGGATGTTGCTAATGCTATCAGCGAGCTAGCTAATATCAGATTAGAAGAAGCTCTTACCAAATCAAAGGCAGGTTTATCATGCACAAGGGTTGCTTGACGAATTTTACTTTTTTCAAAACTAAAAGAATAATACTCTTTTAATCCCTTTGGTACAAGTGTTTCTATAAGATTAGCAAGTAATAGGGATGTTTTTACAATATTTCTGGAAATAGCTGTTGGCTGAAATCGCTCTTCGCCCTCTCCCTGGCTACCTAGTTTCACTTCTGTTTCAGTTACCTTTTTAGCTTTGGCGCTCAGCCATATAGTAGCCGCCATGATGATACCTGCTATCAGCAACATATAATTGGGTACAATAATATCACTTTGCATCAGGTAGTGTTGATAGGAATTTTCCATGGCAATACCACTTCGCTTCCATGCTTCAAATGCCAAAAAACCTGTAATCGGAACTCCTATGAAATTGACTAAGTCATTACCGGCAAAAGCCATAGCCAGCGAAAACGTACCCATCAGTACGACTACTTTTAGAGGATTGATACCCCATATTCGATACATGAGTTCTGTTACCACTACCCCCGCTATGCATAATATGGGTAATACGATGTAGAGATGTGCCGAAATCCAACTTGATACATCACTGCTGATGAGTGTAGTACCTTTCAATCCCTTTACCAACAAAAAATAGATAATAGCCGTAGTTCCAAAACCGGCATATAAAGAACCATATTGCTTCAGCTTCTCCTCATAATTAAATGTAAACAGAAGCCTACAGCCATACTGTACCAGCATACCCGTGAGAAAAGCGATGATGATGGATAAAAAAATACCCACTATGATCGTCATCACACTACCGGTATTGATATAGGATATTATTTTGACAGGCTCCTCCTTTTCGATAGAGAATAATACTCCAGCCACCAGAGCAGCGCCTAGTAGCTCAAATATGATCGATACAGTAGTAGATGTAGGAAGCCCCAATGTATTGAACATATCCAATAGTAATATATCAGTAAGCATTACGGCTAAGAAGATATACAACACCTTATCTAGGGTAAAAAAATCGGGAAAAAATATCCCTTTTCGAGTAATCTCCATGATACCATTCGAAAACAACGCTCCCATAATCACACCTGCCGCGGCAATAATAATGATCGTTTTGTAGTTCGCTACTTTGCTCCCAATGGCAGAATTGAGAAAGTTGACTGCATCATTGCTCACACCCACCACCAAGTCCAATATAGCCAGCACAAAAAGGATAACGACAATAAATAGTAGAAAAGTCATGATGCAAAAAAACTAAAGTCTTCACGGGCTTTCATATTATCAAATTGTTTAGTAATTGTAATCTATCTTACCTAAGTACATTTTTACTACTCCAAACTGTATGATTCGAAAGCCATCAAAATTTGCTCCATACCTATTTGTTCTCATTCTATTTTAACTATCATCCACTCAAAAAGATGTATTTTTATCCTCTCCAATAATTTATGACCTGTATGAATTCGAAGATATCTTACCTATTTTGTATAGTACTGCCTCTCGCATTGCTTCTAACTGGCTGTGGCAAGCCCAAAAAATATAAATGCAAAAAAGAATGCGAAACTATCAGTGTCAGCGGACAACTCAATAGGCTCAATATAGGCACAAGACCGATCAATATGGCGTACAAAGTATTCTTCATGCCTGAAAACACTACCTGGATCGATTTTGATCCGGGTATCGAATATGAAGTCATATCGGGTACTACAGATGCTCAAGGGCGATTCTCAATAAGTACCAAAGTGAGTCGCAACGAATTGCAAGGCAGCAGCGCTATCTATATTCGTTTCTTTCCCAGTCAGTATTTTCATTGTTGCAAAAATCCTGCTGTATTTACCATCGCTTCCGTTCCTCCGGGAGGTGTCGCCTCTTTCAGTATGGATATCTATGAGCAGACCCCATTTACACTAATTGCACAAAAGCAAAGCCCCACTCAGTATCAACAACTAGAGCTTCTCTATGGCTCTCCCACGTTATGTACCTATGGTTTTTTGGGAAGCCGTAGCATGACCTATACCAACTCACAATATGATCTATTTGCCCTCATCAATCAGATGAATGTATTCACAATCAAAGAAATCCTCCAAGACAGTATCTATCACTGGACGATAGACTCCGTCTATGTAGATAGTACTACCACACAGCATACTATGATCTTTTGATACCCCCTTACTATATAACCCGCAATACTATGAATCCAAAAGTAGATCAATACCTATTAGACGGATGCATGCGCTGTGATTATGGTGCTACACCCAAGTGCAAAGTACATCGCTGGAAAGAAGAACTGGTAGCACTAAGACAAATAGTGCTTCAGACTGCATTGTTAGAAGACCACAAATGGGGTGTACCCTGCTATACTTATCAAAATAAAAATGTGCTCATCTTGGCCGCATTCAAAGATTATGCGTTTATTAGTTTTTTTAAAGGGGAGCTGCTTGCAGATACCGAAAAAAGGCTAATCAAAAACGGAGAAAACACCCAGCATAGTCGCCTACTCAGATTCACCAGCCTCACTCAAATACTTCAACAGGAGAAACTCATTTTGGACTATATCAATGAGGCGATAGAAATAGAAAAAACAGGGGTCAAACCCTCGGCTGAGAAGCAAGTGATTGACCTGCCCATCGAATTGCTGGAAGCCTTTGCCGACGATCAGGAATTCAAGCAGGCTTTCTACACACTCACTCCGGGCAGGCAACGAGCTTATTTAATACACTTTAGCCAAGCCAAGCAGTCGAAATCGAGGCTCAGTCGTATACACAAGTATAAATCTCAAATACTCCGTGGCGAAGGACTACACGATGCCTACCAAAGAAAAAACAAATGAACATTGAATTTTGAAATGAAGTATTGGGCGGCCGTCACGCTATCCGCTTCAAGTCCTCGTGAGGTAGCCTGTGCTACCTGGTCGCAGAGGTGGCTCCGTGCCTCCGCCCCTCCACTCCCGGTATCACTAGGCTCCCTCACTGTGGGCTTTATGCTGCTATCGTGGCCGCAGACGTTGTGGAGTGGAGCGAGCAAAAGAGGAGTTGACGATGAACTATAGGTATCAGTATCGTATACATCTAGAGCTTACTGCATAGAATCGTATGGCAAGTATAAGAGGATAAACAGCGTAGACACTTCGCTACATAGAATAGAAGACGATGAAAGCTAGCCTCGATAGGAGTGGATATGCCCCGGAGCTTGCGCAGGGGCATAGCAGCGGATAGCGAGAAGTAGCTGAACCAAGTAATGACGATGCGCTCCAAAACAATTAAATATGCATACAATTAATAGTAAGTATGAAACCTACTCTGATTACACTAAGCCTGTTTTATCAAATCGGCCAGATGTTCTTGATTCATTTTTACGAATATTTTTTCACCTTCGGGCGAAAGCTGAGGCTGTTCACAACGGAGCAATTGTTGAAACAAATCATGCATCTCCGGGTTGCTAAGTTTGGTGCCATATGCTATTGCTTTTTGTTTGGCGAGGGTGCGTATGAGTTTTTCACGTTTGTCGAGTTTGAGCGTACTTACTTCATGTTTGTACAATTCTACCAGTGATTCTATGCTTGCTTTTTCGTTGCCGCTCTTGACATCAGCAGGTACTCCGTGTAGGATAAAGGTGTTTTGACCAAAACTTTCTAACAAATAGCCGAGAATTTTCAGATCGTCGAGTAGCGAAGATATGATGAGGGCATCGGCGGGTATGAGCTCGAATGTATGAGGTATAAGTAGTCGCTGTATAGGTATCTGCTCTAGTTGGGCGTTTTCCATCCGTTCGTAGAGTATCCGTTGATGTGCCAGGTGTTGGTCGATGAGCAAAAAACCATTTTTGGTAGTCGCCAGAATGTAGGTCAGAGCAATTTGCAAGAAATCTTGTTGAAAAGGTGTGTCAGTGAAAAGAGCAATTTGTTCTTCTTCATTATTGGTAGGAGCTGAAGGCGTCGATAAGTGGGAAGAAGGATTTGTATTGTTTTGTTCAGCGTATTCGTGTTGAATTTTGTAGAGTTCTTTCCAGTTTCTGATATCTTCTTTTTTGTCGAGAAAGTGGGCTTTGCCTTTTTGGCTAAACGATTGATATAAAAATTCGTTTTTGGTATGCTCTTGCTTAGCTACTGTAAAGGGCTGTGATATAGAGGGGAGCGACTCGATATCGGCATTGAGCGAAAAGTCGAGAGAGGGTGCTATGCTATATTTGCTGAGAGCATGTTTGATAGCAGCGTTTACGTAAGAATAGACAATGCGTTCGTCTTCAAATTTGATTTCTTGCTTAGTAGGATGCACATTGATGTCGATACGGTCTGCATGGATATCGATAAAAAGTACAAAAAAGGGGTACTCTTCTTTGCTGATGAGCTCTTTGTATGCCTGGGATACGGCGTGGTTGAGATAGGCACTTTTGATAAATCGGTTGTTGACAAAGAAGTATTGGTTGCCTCTGGTTTTGGAGGCGGCTTCGGGAGAGCCTACAAAGCCTCGGATACTTACGGGCTCGGTCTCTTCTTGTACGGGTACCAGCTTGGTGTTATACTGATTACCTAGTAGTCCCAGTATGCGTTGTTTAAGTTTTCCGGCTTCTAGGTTAAATACATCGGTTTGGTTGTTGGTAAGCTTGAAACTGATATGTGGGAAAGCCATAGCTACCCTGGTAAACTCGTCAATGATATGACGAAGTTCTACGGTATTGGATTTTAAAAAATTTCGTCGAGCGGGTACATTGTAGAATAGATTTTTGACCGAAAGGCTGGTACCCTTGTTGGCTTGGCAGGGCTCTTGCTTCCGTACAGTAGAGTTTTCGATATGTATACTAGTTCCTACTTCGTCTTCTTCGCGTCGGGTTTTGAGTTCTACTTGGGCTACGGCAGCGATAGAGGCAAGTGCTTCGCCTCTAAATCCCATGGTACGAATGGCAAAAAGATCATCGATACTTTGAATTTTGGAGGTGGCATGTCGTTCAAAACAAGTGCGGGCATCGGTAGGACTCATGCCTTTGCCATTATCATTGACTTGAATGAGTTCTTTACCTGCATCCTTGATGATCAGATGTATTGAGGTGGCATCTGCATCAATAGCGTTCTCGAGCATTTCTTTCACCGCGCTTGCAGGTCGCTGTATGACTTCTCCTGCGGCTATTTGGTTAGCAATATTATCGGGCAGAAGCCTGATGATGTCCGTCATGTTGCAAAGGTAGGTATTTTTGAATCGAAGTAATAGGATATTAGGTTTTAGCCTTAATGTTCTCGAACAAAAGGCAGAGTTTTGACTAAGAGTTTAAATCAATAACTGAGGAAAAAGGTAAGTACCAGAAAGAACTGATGTATAATTGATAATATATAATAAATGTGAAAAACATATAATAAAATATAGTTTTATTTACTAGGATTAAATTATTGGGTAAT
>DAIUCL010000118.1:0-9088 GCA_036846185.1 Chitinophagaceae bacterium | reverse complement strand
CTATAACGCAGTATAAAGCGCAATTATTATCGATTGATGATAATCAATTTGAACATCTGGCACTGGAGGTATTTGAGATGCAATACCATGCCAACACAATTTATCGTCGCTTCTGCGACTTACTTCAGCGCAAACCTACTTCCGTAAGAAGCATTTATGAAATTCCTTTTTTGCCGGTGGATCTTTACAAAACGCATAGTATTCGTAGCTCTTACTCGCATAGTAACACTCCGGATGAGGCAACACCGTATTTTGAAACAAGCAGCACTACAGGTCAAGTACCCGGACGTCATTATGTGCCTGATCTAGCATGGTATGACAAGGTTTCGTTTCGAATCTTCGAGGAGCAATGGGGAAAGCCATCTCAATATTGCATTTTGGCTCTTCTACCTTCGTACCTGGAGCGAGAGCACTCCTCGCTGGTACATATGACTCAGATGCTGATGAAGGCATCTGATCATATCGATAATGGTTTCTATCTGCACGACACGAACTTTCTTTCTCATAAACTTGCACAACTTGAAGCGCAGGGACAAAAAACCCTACTACTGGGTGTTACGTATGCCTTACTGGATTTCGCTACTCAATATCCTATGCCATTGTCTCATTGTACCGTAATGGAGACGGGTGGCATGAAAGGTCGCAAGCAAGAATGGACACGCTCACAGGTACATCAGCATCTTTCTCAGGCTTTCAATTTGCCCTTTATTGCTTCTGAATATGGTATGACCGAATTATTGTCGCAAGCCTATGCCAAAGCAGAGGGTATCTATAGCTCTCCCCCTTGGATGCGTATCCTTCTGCGAGATATCAATGACCCTCAAGAAGTAGGACAATGTGAACGGGGGCTGGTGAATATTATTGACTTAGCCAATATTGATTCGTGCTGTTTTGTAGCCACACAAGATATAGGAGTATTGCATAATGCTCACCGATTCGAAATACTCGGGCGAGCAGATTATGCAGAGCTCAGAGGATGCAGCCTACTGTCGGTGTAGTAGCCGGCTACGCTATCATCGCCATGTATATCGTAAGGGGGCTTTTGTTCTATTCCTTTCTGCGGCTGAGGAATTACTGTCCTTACCAGTTATAAAAATATAACATTTTCACTATCAGATGACGATTCGGAAAAATAATCATCCATATTAGACACCGAATAGAGTTGTCCATGAGTATCAATCAAATGTGGTTTTTTGCCCAAGGATACCAGTTTATCAAAAGCTCTTTGATGAGCACTACTTCCTGTGTCATTTTTGGGTCTGATATACTCCACCGATACAACAGTATTGTGTGCTGCAAGTAGGCTAGCCGCTCCATCGACCACTTTGTCTTCTGCTCCTTCAACATCTATTTTGATAAAATCCGGCGTGATATGTTTTTGATTACAGAAGTGATCGATGGTAGTGCATGGAATGTTTGTCTCGGTAACATGAATATCGGCAAACCATGATTCATGCTGATACTGATCCCTATCGAGCGAATTGTATTCTGAATACAAAATCGGAAACTCATAAAAGCTAAACTCTCCATTGTAATCACTCATCGCATGGTGGAGAGCAGTAATATTTTTTTTGGAGGCTACATTTTGGCTCAGCACAGAAAAAGTATGCTCTGCAGCCTCTATAGCATACACCTTGCCACTCGCTGCCAGATGAGCAGCCAATAAGGTAAAATATCCAAAGTGAGCACCAATATCGATGACAATATGATGAGCTTGCAAATGCCGAATTAAATATTTGGCTAGTCTGATTTCCGAATCGTGCGTTTTGCCACCACACAAATAGATATCGGCTGCTGCGGGCAATAGTACATGAAAGGTATCTCCCCAAAATGTGTTGGCTTGAGCCGGCATGCCTTTATGATTTTGTTTGTCTTTTTTGGCTAGTATGAGTAATTTATATTTGGCAATGCGCGAGAGCACTCTTTGCCATTTTGGCAAGGATACAAAATCCTCTACGTATTTTTTCAAAAGAGGCAAGAGGTATAAATTGTGGCTGTCTGTCATTTTCTATTTACTTTTTCCATAATAAACTACCATCACCGAAACTCAAAAATCGGTAATCGTTGTCGAGTGCATGTTGATAAATTGCACGCCACTCATCTCCTACAAAGCAGGCAACCAACAATATGAGGGTAGATCCCGGCTGATGAAAATTGGTGATGATTGCATCACATACTTTGATGTCATAACCCGGAGCTACCAGAAGCGATGTTTTAGCAAACAATCTGCTCATCTGATTTTTTTGCATCCACCGGCTCAATGCCTCAAAAGCGACACTTCGGCTGGGAGTAGCCGTCATAGCATAGGCTTCCCACTGCGATATTTCGAGATCACACAGTGCTGCATTCGGATGTTGAATTACTTTGACTCCCATCCAATACAAAGATTCCAAAGTTCTGAATGCGGTGGTACCCACAGGAATTATTTTTTTTGAACTTGCATTTTTTACAGAATCTACCATTTCCAATGATACATCCATATATTCCGCATGCATCGTGTGCTCTTTCAATTGTGCCGATTTCACCGGCTTAAAGGTACCTGCTCCTACATGCAGCGTAAGAAAATGCTTTTCTATCCCTTTGTTTGCTAATTGCTGAAGCAAGGCGTCGGTAAAATGCAAGCCGGCGGTAGGAGCTGCCACCGATCCTTCCTGCTGAGCATATACCGTCTGATACCGAATGCTATCTTGTGACTCACTCTCACGTTTGATATACGGAGGCAAGGGTATCACTCCCATATGATGAAGCATTTCGGCAAAGCACCATGAGGGTTCATCCCAGGAGAAGTGTATCAGAAACGAATCCTGCCGGCGAGCCAGCAGACGAGCCTGTAGCCTGACTGTGCCCTTCACACCCGAAAATAACTTCTCTAACACAATATGTTCTTTCCATTTTTTGGCACCACCTACCATACAGATCCATTGCACTTCTGAATGGGTCTGCATCGCCATCGTTACATCCTGATAGAGGGTAGCATCCGGCTCCAAGCAGAATACTTCTACCCTTTGACCACCCTCTGTCCTAAATAATAAACGCGCCTCTACGACCTTAGAATTATTAAAATACAGCACAGTATCAGCACTCACATAGCCTGGCAATTGGTCGTAGTATGCATCTACTATCTTACCATGCCGATAGACTAATAGCTTGGAAGAAGAACGCTCAGCCAAAGGATAATTCGCTATACGAGCTTCGGGCAACTCGTATTGATAATCTGAAATAGAAAGATCTTGTGGTGATTTCATATCGTATTATCTAAATTCTCCCCACACCTTTCTAAGCGCATGCGCTATTTCACCCAAAGTACATTGATGCTCTACCGCATCTATCACCAATGGCATCAGATTTTCACTTCCACCGGCTGCTACTTGCAGCTTAGCAAGATAATCCGATACAAGCTCCTGATTTCGGGAAGCCTTAAAGGCTTTTAGCCGTTCGACTTGTGTCTGCTGGATAGAATCGTCAATTTTCATAATAGGTATTTTTGTGACTTCTTCTGCCTGATACTTATTCACACCTACTATGATTTTCTCATTATGCTCAATCGCTTGCTGATAAGCATAGCTTGCACTAGCGATTTGCTCTTGTATATATCCTTGTTCTATGGCGCTCACGGCACCACCCATAGCATCGATTTTGTCAATAATTTTTTGAGCCTCATGTTCCACCGAGTTGGTCAGTGTTTCTATATAATAGCTACCTGCCCATGGGTCTACGGTATCGCACACTCCGCTTTCTTCCATCACGATTTGCTGCGTACGCAGCGCGATCGAGGCGGCTTCTTTGGTAGGCAGACTAAGGGCTTCATCATACCCATTGGTATGCAAGCTTTGTGTACCACCCATAGTCGCTGCCAGAGTTTGGATGGCTACACGCACTATATTATTCATTGGTTGCTGAGCGGTGAGGGTACTACCACCTGTCTGAGTATGAAATCGAAGCTTCTGAGCTTCGGGCAACGTAGCCCCCAACTCAGCCGTAATTTTTGCCCAAAGTCTTCGAGCTGCTCTGAATTTAGCCACCTCCTCGAACAGATGATTATGTGCATTAAAAAAGAAACTAAGCCTCTTGGCAAACACATTGATATCGAGTCCCTTTTCGATAGCCGCTTTCAAATACGCTTTACCATTGGCCAAGGTAAAAGCTAGTTCCTGAACAGCTGTTGAGCCTGCTTCTCTGATATGATAACCGGATATAGATATCGTATTCCATTTGGGTACCTCAGCACTACAATAGGCAAATATGTCCGTAATCAAACGCATACTTGGCTTGGGAGGATAAATGTAAGTGCCTCTGGCAGCATACTCTTTCAAAATATCATTTTGTATAGTCCCAGATATTTTTTTCAAATCGGCACCTTGCTTTTTGGCAAGCGCCACATAAAATGCCAGTAGGATAAAACCGGTCGCATTGATCGTCATGGAGGTACTCACCGACTCTAAGGGTATACCGGCAAAGAGTCGTTCCATGTCCTCGAGTGTATCGATTGCTACTCCTACTTTCCCTACCTCTCCATTGGCCAACTCATCATCACTATCATACCCTATCTGGGTAGGCAAATCAAAGGCTACACTCAATCCGGTCACACCTTGTTGCAACAAAAAATGATATCGTGCATTCGACTCTTCCGCCGTACTAAAACCCGCATACTGACGTATGGTCCATGGCTTATCTCTATACATTCCATCATGAATCCCCCTGGTAAACGGAAATTTACCGGGCTCTTCCGTCATAGCCGGGCTCGATACATACAATTTATCCACCTCTATTCCCGAATCCAGAATCACTTTTTTACTCATATCTTATCTATTTTCCTTTAAAGTGGTAAAATTACACCTCAATTTCTATGTACAGCAAGAATCACGTTGTGCATTTTCAAACAATTCTACAAATCACCATACATTATTTGGGCGGCAAACACGCTTTCCGTTGCAAGCATCCTGGCCACAATGCTCTTGCTACATAGTCGTGGTGGTAGCTCCGTCCCTCCGCTCCACCACTCCTTGTAGCAAGGCATCGCAGCCACGCTGCTTTCCACTACAATCGTTGCCGCAACGTTCTTAGCCGATATCCTGTCTGCCTTGCTACTCCTTTTTCTCCCCACAAAACAGCCCACAAGAACAAATGCAAATACACTACTGATTATACCAAAGCGCCAACTCACAACTACCTATTACGAATTTCATCAACATACATTTCTTGTTAATTACACAGATAAACTAATTAAAATAAAACTTGTCTATATATTTGAACATAAATATTAATGTAACTTTAAGCGGTGAATACGTTCAACACTACTTCCATATTCCCTAGGATGCTACTTCTTAGCCTCTGCTTACTGACAAGCACCCTAAGCTTTGCTCAGGCCTCCTGGGAGACATTCGGACAAAATAGAGTTCAATACCGAAAATTCGACTGGTACTTCTTCGATAGCACCCACTTCAGAGTATTCTACTACGACCAAGGAAAAGCCAATGCATTATATGCGATGAACATGGCAGAGCAGGAGCTCACACATATAGTATACCTTATGGGCGGACAGCTCTCCAAAAAATTGAACATTGTACTTTATAACAACTTCAGCGAATACCGACAAACAAACATAGGCCTCCAAAATGAAGAACTCAATAGAGCCAATGGTGGCAAGCTCGATGTAGTTGGCGACAATATACCCATCTACTTCAATGGCGACCACAATCATCTCAAACAACAAATATTCAGAGGTATTGCCAGTGTCATTAAAGATAATATGCTCTTTGGCGATAACATAAAAGATGTAGTTAAGAATGCTATCAAAATGAACCTGCCCGAGTGGTACACTAGCGGCTATGTAAGTTATATTTCTGACAACTGGACAGTAGAAAAAGAAAAAAATGTAGAGCAAATCATTCAACGCAGCAAAAAGAAAAAATTCAATGACTGGGCCAACGAAAACCCCTCGCTCATCGGACATTCTTTCTGGCATTATATCGCCGCCGAATATGGCGAAAATACAATTTCAAATCTACTCTATCTTACTCGCTACCGAAAATCAGTGAACAGCGCACTCGAAAATGTCCTTAACAAACCTACCGTAGAAATATTCAATGACTGGGCATCCTTTTATCTGACCGATACACAACTCACCCAACAACTTTCACAATACGACCCTCGTAAAGAACTGACCCGAATCCCCATCAAGCCACTTACGAGCTATTCCATGTTCACCGTATCACCCAATGGCACCGAATTGGCGTATGTAACCCAAAAAGATGGGCTCTATCAAGTGATGATTCAAGATTTGCGCAGCAAGAAATCATTTACCGTCATAGACGGCGGGCACAGAGTAGGCCCCGACATGACCGACCCTAACTATCCCATCATTTGCTGGAGTGCTACCGGAAAAAAAATGGCTATACTTTACCAGGTCAAAAACAAATTAGTACTCAAAGTATATCATTCAGGCGAACAAAAAAAGACAACCAAATACATACCTGCTTCTCGTATAGACCGAATCACCGGCATGAGCTTCATGACCGATGAAACAAACATAGCGGTCACTGCCATACGAAAAGGCCAAAGCGACCTATACAAACTAAATATCTTCAATGCCCGATTCGAACCTATCAGCTACGATATGTTTGACGACAAAACACCCGTATCTCTTCAAAACGAACTAGGCACAGGAATACTATTCCTATCCAATAGAATAGATAACTATCTTCGTTCTAGTCGTGATGATGACGCCCTTACCAATCAATTTAATTTGTTCTTATACTCTTCTACCACCGGCAATAATCTCAAACAACTTAGCCATTCCGGCAAAACAATCTCTCAACCCATACAATGGGGCAGAGATGCAGTGGCCTATCTTCAAGAAACTGAAAGGAGTATGGAACGAAAAATCATACAAATCATCAAACGACAAGACGGCGTCGACTCTTTGCATATTAGCTCTTCTCCACTTTTTGGCAAAAGCATAATCAACCACTCTTATATTCAAAAAACGGCACAACTGGCAGAAATAGAAAAGCAATATAAAGAGTATATTGTCTATCTTACTCCTATTGAAGACTATAATAATGCCTCCGACAAGTATTTGGCTAATTTCCCCGAGATTCCAGATACAACACCCAGCATAATCAATCAGAAAAAAATCAGCGAATACATTACCCAATTCAACCAAGCAGACACCAACGGCATCCTCGAATCTATTTTCACCTCCAATAATCGTCCCAAAAACACCTACTTGCTCTATGAAGGAAATCTAAAGAAGATAAAAGCAAAACCCTATACACCTAGCTTCTACCCCAATTTTATCCAATCCACTCTCGACAATACACTTCTATTTAACCGCTACCAACCATTTGATTACAATACAGGAATATTTCAAAATCCTCCCATATCAGGACTTATTACCACCACCTTAGCCGATATCATGGAAGACTACCGTATTACCGGCGGCGGCCGACTCGGCTCAGACCTGAATTCACTCACCTACTTTCTGCAATACAACAATTACCGTGGCCGACTCGACTGGGGCATTACCTACCTACATACAGCAAGTAGAAATGAATACGATCAACGCAATGTACCACCACCCTTCTACTCTCCCTATCCTGTACTTGGCCGATTAGGAACACAAATTTTGATGAGTACCTTTTCCTACCCGCTCGATTTTCATCAAAGTTTTCGATTACAAACCGGTATTCGCTACGATAGACTCCGTATCAAATCGCTCGATCAATTTAGCTTAGAGATACCCAGCGACCACCAATACTGGTCTTTCTCCCGATTTGAGTATGTCTACGACAATACTATCATGCCGATCCTCAATATATGGAAAGGTTCCAGAGCCAAGCTGTTTACTGAATACCAATATCAACTCAATAAAACAAACAAATGGTTTGTGAATGTTGGCTATGACCTGCGCAATTATACTAGTCTCTACAAAAACATCATCATCGCTTCCCGACTGGCAGGTGCACATTCTGCTGGCAATGCCAAAGTTCTCTACCTATTAGGAGGAGTAGACAATGACTTATTCCCCCGACAAGACAATAATACCAGTATCGACTTTAGCCAAAATTATGCCTTTCAAACTATAGCCACCAACATGAGAGGCTATCGACAAGGCAATAGAAATGGCAATAGCTTTATGGTGATCAATGAAGAAATTCGACTGCCTATCTACAACACCTTTTTCAAACGCCCTATCAAATCCTCCCTATTGAGAGAATTGCAATTTGTCGCATTTACAGATATTGGCAGTGCTTGGAGAGGTGTACTACCCAACTCCGACAATATCCGTTCCGACAACTTTGTACAAGACCCTAACTCCCCCGTCACCGTATTCATTGAAAATAATAAACAAGATTTCAACTGGGGCTATGGCGCCGGATTAAGAACAAAAGTGATAGGCTACTTTCTTCGTACCGACCTCGCCTGGAATATCAATGGGAGCAAAAAACCTATGCTGCATGTATCTATGGCAACTGACTTCTAATCAACTTTTTTGTTGAAAAATAAATCTCACATATTACCTACCTATTACAATTACTTTTGTTCCTTACTTATGCTTTGCCTGCTCGCAAAGCAGACAAGCTTGGCACAAAAAATTACAATACCCAATACTCCCTTCTCTATCAAAGGGAGTATCCTAGACGCTGTAACTGACGAACCCTTGTCCTTTGCCAGCATCTACTTTCCGGGTACATCTATTGGCACCAAAGCCGATATCGACGGGAACTTTGAATTAAATACACCATCTCGCCCTCACGACACCATCATCATCAGTGTGATAGGATACTCTACCAAAAAAATCATCATCGACTCCCATACCGAAATACCATACACAAAAATCACATTGGAGCGCGCCATGAGAACCATGAATGATTTTGTAATCAAAATAGATAAAGACCCGGGGCTAAAACTCATCAAAAAAGTAATCCTTGCAAAAAATAACAATAACTACGACAAAGCTCAAAATTATAAATATGAAGTCTACAACAAAATAGAATTAGACATCAACAAAATCCCCCCCAAACTGTTTAAATCTTCCTTGTTACTGAAGAATTTTGATTTCATACAACAATACATAGATTCTACC
>DAIUCL010000117.1:0-9138 GCA_036846185.1 Chitinophagaceae bacterium | reverse complement strand
TTGACTTCTTTAATCATTCACTAACGTAATTAAATATCAACGCATGAATCAACTCTTACGAATTTTCGCTTTTATAATGCTGTTCAGTGCTACGTATTCGCAGCTAAAAGCAACTCACGTGGCCGCTGCGGATATTTACTATGAGTATGTAAGTCCGCTTACTTACCGTTTGCACTTGAAGCTGTACCGGGATTGTAAGCTGAATATGAACAATGGTCAAGCAAACGCGATGCTAGGTGGTACTGCCAATATCGTAGTTTCATCTGTGAGCTGCGGACAAAGTTTTACAGTTACCTTGGATACTAATGGTAATAATACACGAAAAATTTATGGAGATTTGTGCCCCAATATAGAGAACTGGTGTGTGAACTTTACGAGTATTTTCCCGGGTTATGAAGAGTGGCATTATAAAACTATTGTGACGCTTCCTATGGCATGTGCCGATTGGCGTTTTCAATATTCACTGTGTTGTAGGAACAATATCATAGCGAATATGATGACACCGGGAGGGCAAAATATGTGTGTGCGTGCCGGGTTGAATAATTTAGTTCGTCCAATCAATAATTCTGCCTTTTTGTCGATCAAGCCCATTCCTTATGTATGTGTCAATCAACCCAAAACCTATTTGAATGGACCACTTGATCCAGACTTAGATTCTTTACACTTTATAGCTAATACGCCATTAGGCACAGCTACTTGTAACCCTACTACCTTTAATCTTGGTGGTACGCCTGCTAATCCTCTTGGTGCTGCCGCTCCCGGAGGATACGTGATAGATCCTCTCACCGGAACTGCAACCTTTACACCTACCGTAACAGGTGCTTATGTATTAGCCTTTACTTGCTTTGATATCGATATCAATACGGGTGATACGGTAGGATTTGTGATGCGTGATGTACAGATTAATGTATTGAACTGTAATGCAGCGCCTCCCTCCGACCCGAATGGCACGCAAAATTATCAGATTATCAACTTAGTGGGTGCTACCTTATCTTCTCCGCAGCCCATAGTCATGAATGTATGCCCCGGTACTACTATGTCTTTTGATATACAAGCCATAAGCAACTCGGGTAGCAATCAGATATTGACGTACGCCAACAATGCGGTGTCGGCTCCTGGTTCGACCTATACCTCCAATCCTCCTAATGGCGGTAATCCTGTAACGGGTACATTTACATGGACGCCGTCTGTAGCTGATGTAGGTCCGCATGTACTGATTATCACTTTTATGGATTCTACGTGTACCGTGGCACAACCCATAGTGCTCAAGTCTTATGCCGTAGTACTCATCAATGTATTGCCCGGTGTGGATGCAGGTCCGGATTTGAACTACTGTATCAATGCCGACTCTATACAACTGGACGTGAATGGCCCTCCAGGTATCACACAATGGGTGTGGACCGATTTGAATGGCAATTCACAGAATATTGGACTTTCCAATCCGAATATCAAAAATCCCAAAGCAGCTCCACCAGTTACAACGACTTACATTGTGTCGGCAGTAAATCCTCCACCAAACTTAGTCTGCAAGTCGCAAGATACCATAACGGTAGTAGCAGTACCGGGTATATTGGTGAGTGCTGGTGGCAATCACACTATTTGTGCTAATGACTCAGTAATATTGCCCGCTTCAGCTAATCCTGCCCAAGCTAATCCTACGATCGAGTGGACGCCCGGAGGTACCTTGTCGGACAGCACGGCTCTCACACCATGGGCGAAGCCTCTGGCTACTACCACTTATAAATTATTCTACATCGATGATTTTGGTTGTGAGTATACTGATTTTGCCACTGTCAATGTTAATGGTATCAGAGCTGTGCTGAATAGCAGTTCTTCCGAAAATAATGTTTGTCCCGGTTATCCATTCCAGTTGTTTGCCAATGCAGCTTCTATGCCATGTGGTTTGTCTGTGTTCCCATGCAACAATAATCCTACCATTCACACAGTAGGTACTGGTAATATTCAACAAAATCAGTTTACTCCTTACTTTACAAATGCGCAAGATGCCTACAAAACGCAAATGCTCTTTACTGCAGACGAATTGCAGACAGCTGGTATTCGTATGGGTAATTTGAAATCGATCTCTTGGCAGGTTACCTCAAAAGCTAGCGATACAATGCGTAATGTAGTGATCAGTCTTGGCTGTACTAATGAAACGAGCCTTACCGGTGTCACAGGCTTTTTGGGTGGTACATCAATTGTATACGATACCAACAAGTATTATTCTAATCTCGGATGGAATACTCATCAGTTCGAAACAGATTACTATTGGGATGGAGTTTCAAACTTGGTTGTTCAAATATGTTATAACGTAACCGGCAACTTTAATAATCAGGATGTTGTAAGCAGCTCTAATACGCCTAATAATCAATTTATGCATCAAAATATGGCTACGGGTGTAGGTTGCGCCTTGTCGGCCACTACACCTCTGTTGTCATCAGTTAGGCCAAATACCCGTTTTACGAATTGTGAAACCGGCTCATTTAATTACAGTTGGACACCTGGTCAAACACTGGATAATCCTACTACCAAAGATCCAAATTCTAGCGGAATTTTTAATTCAACAGATTTTGTGGTGACTGTAACTTCCAGTTCCAACCCCAATTGTGTCTCTATGGATACCGTTCAGGTGATAGTAGATAATTCGAATGCAGTAACGGCCTCCGCATCGCCCATGGTGCTTTGTGAGCCCGGACTAGTAACTCTCACAGGTACACCTGTTGGCCCACCACCAGTCTATACTTGTGGTGAAGAAAATGTAGATTGCCTAGGGCCTGTCAATACGTATACGCTTGGCACCGGAGTGCTTAATAACACAAACGTTACACCATTCAATGGGGGAGCCTACTCAGGGTCTCGTACACAAATGTTGGTCACTGCGGCTGATATGGCGACACTGGGAATCACAAAAGGAAAAATATCCTCCTTTGCATTGGATGTAGCGGCCAAAAATTCCAATGCAGGCTACGCTATGACCGTCAAAATGGGTTGTACACCACTTACTCAGCTCAATGACTTCATTCCTGCCAAAGACTTGAAAGTAGTCTATCAAAGTAATAATTACAATACTGTGCTTGGTTGGAATCCTATCGTGCTGAATACCCCATTTGTATGGGATGGTGTCAATAGTCTATTGATTGAAATATGCTACTATAATGGACCCAATAATTTGGTAGGAACAGATCCTGTCAATTACACCGCTACTGTAAATCCACAATTTTTCAGTCAAAGTTCAAATTTTGGTGGCTGTGAAATTCCACTTGTGCAGTCGCCATCTTCTCCCATTATTGGCAATGGCTTGCCCAACATCCAATTCAACCTTTGTGATATCCCAGTCAAGCCTTGGCCATACCGATGGGTGCCGGGTACCTTCGTATACGATTCTACCAATCAGACTACGCTTGCCTATATCAATGGTACTACCACCTATGCGGTGTACACTACAGGTGGTAACAAATGTGAGGTGAAAGATTCGGTGACTATCACTTTATCGATCCATGATTTGAAAGTGTCGCCGATGGATACTACCATATGCGAAGGCGATTCTTATCAGCCTATGGCAACCGGTATTGGTAATGCACCCTCTGAAACTTATACATGGTATGACAAAGACTGGACACAAAACCATATGAGCTGTACCAATTGTAGAAACCCGGTACTCACTCCTCCCGGATCAGGTGATTATGAATATCATTGTATTCGTCTTGATTCTTATGGCTGTGCCGATACCGTTACCATCAAAGTGTATTTAAATCCAAAACCGACTGTCACCATCCTCAACGGTGATAGCATCAAAATAAGATATCAACAAGAAGTGAATCTAGTAGCTAGCGGTGCATATGTATACAGCTGGGTGCCTGCCTATGGCTTAAGTAATCCTAATGTGCCCAATGTAGTGGTTTCGCCCGGTCAGCCTACACTCTATACGGTATATGGTATGAACCAAAAAGGATGTAGAAACATCGATAGCATCTATGTAGATATTGATTATCACGACAACTTGTTTGTACCTAATGCTTTTACACCTAATGGTGATGGTAACAATGATATATTTAGAATTGCCAACCTCACCTTCCAAAATGTACAAGAGTTCAGAGTTCTTAATCGTTGGGGGCAAGAAATCTTCTCGGCTACCGACAATAGAGGTTGGAACGGAACATTCAAAGGCGAATTACAAGACGGTGGCACCTATTTCTACATGATACGTGTAGCCTTCCCCGATGGTACTACGAAGTTTTATAAAGGCGATGTCATTCTGATTCGCTAATCATAAGAATCTATACCAGAAATCCTGCTTCGGCAGGATTTCTTTTTTACATTTGTCGGATAATAGGATGATTATGACAATAGGTATAGTAGGATGTGGTACAATGGGAGCCGGTATAGCGCAAGTAGCAGCAAGCCAAGGATGTTTGGTACATGTGTACGACACAAATGCAGAAACACTACAAAAAGCGCAACTAGCACTAGAAACTACATTAACTAAACTCGCCGAAAAAGGTAAAATAACCGAAGATAGTAAGTTGCAAACACTAGCTCATATTACCTGGAGTAAGAATATCGAAACTCTTAAACCTTGCGAATTGATAATAGAAGCTATCGTCGAAAAGTTAGAAGTCAAACAACTGGTGTTTAAGCAACTAGAATCTATTGTTGGTGATGAGTGTATATTAGCTAGTAATACCTCTTCCTTGTCAATCACCTCTATTGCAGCGTCTTGCAAATTACCACATCGGGTGATCGGTATACATTTTTTTAATCCCGCTCCCCTGATGCAATTAGTTGAGATCGTACCCGCTTTACAAACACAACAAACTATAGTAAATCTTGCCCAGGATATTATCGCCTCATGGAGTAAACATCCGGTGATTGCCAAAGACACTCCCGGGTTTATTGTCAATCGCATAGCTCGTCCCTACTACAGCGAAGCTATCCGTATGTATGAAGAAGGTATAGCAGGTATTGCAGAAATCGATACAGCATTGAAGCTTTATGGTGGATTTAAGATGGGACCTTTTGAATTAATGGATTTGATAGGACACGATGTCAACTATACCGTAACCGAAACGGTATGGACTTCATTCTTCTATGATCCCAGATATACTCCCTCCTTTACCCAAAAGCGATTAGTAGAAGCCCAATGGCTAGGCAAAAAAACCGGACGAGGATTTTATGATTACAGTGTGGCGCAGGAGTCCGTGCCGATAGAAGAGTCAAAAGCAAAAAGTATCGTAGAGCGAGTAGTGGTTATGCTTATCAACGAAGCTGCCCATGCCCTCCATATGCAAGTGGCTAGCAAAGAAGATATCGAAGTGGCTATGACCAAAGGCGTTAATTATCCCAAAGGATTATTGCAGTGGGCCGATGAGTGGGGTATAGCACATTGTGTGCGCTTACTAGATTCGCTCTACGAAGAATATCATGAAGATCGCTATCGCTGCTCTCCCTTGTTACGAAAAATGAAACAAACTACTTTCTTTTAACTCGACCCCTATGTTTTACGAATACAAAGGAATCAAACCCGTGGTACACCCTTCTGCTTTTGTTCATCCCCAAGCAGTCGTCACAGGACAAGTTATAATCGGCAAAGAAGTCTATATAGGGCCAGGAGCTGCTATTCGTGGCGATTTTGGAAAAATCATCATCGAAGATGGGTGCAATGTACAAGAAAATTGTACCATTCACATGTTTCCGGGAGTCACTGTAATCTTACAGCAAAATGCACATATCGGTCATGGTGCAATCATACATGGGGCTCAAATAGGCAAAAACTGCCTGGTAGGAATGAATGCAGTCATCATGGATGACGTAGTCATAGGAGATGAATGTATCATAGGAGCCCTGAGCTTCATCAAAGCCAAGGAGCATATACCTGCCAGGAGCTTAGTCGCCGGTAATCCTGCTCGTATACTCAAAGAGGTGAGCGATGATATGATAGCATGGAAAACCAAAGGAACCGAAGTGTATCAACAACTCGCGATAGAGTGCCATACCCAGCTACTAGAGTGTGTGCCACATGCCTCTCTCCCCGAAAACTACGACTCGCTCACGATCGACTACAAAATATGGAAAGATTCACAATAGCATCGAACAGACATCATTCTACGATATCCAAACCGAAAGCAAAACAAGTAATACAAAAAATCACCATGCAAGAAAAAAGACAATTTTTACAAAAAGAATTTCTCATTATACTTAGAAGCCTCTCACCCGATACCAAGCCCAATTTCGGAAAGATGAATGTGCATCAAATGATCGAGCACATGGAGTATGCCTTTCGGCAAGCAATGGGTGAATATCCCCAACCCCGCTTACAAGATGAAGCTGCTACCCAAAAGATGTACCAATTCATGATGAGCGATAAACCCTTTAGAGACAATACACCCAATCCGTATTTGCCAGCAGTGCCACCTGCGCCGCTGCATCCCACTACGGAAGATTCCATCAAAGCACTAGAGCAGACTATTCATCAATTTTTTCATTATTACGACAGCAACCCCGATGCAGCAGTAGATAATCCTTTTTTTGGCCGATTACAGTATCCTGAATGCTTGCATCTTTTGCACAAACATGCCCTCCACCATATTCGTCAATTCTCTGCTACGACCCCCATGTAAGTCAATGTCATAGAACAACTTCATCCAACTATGAAAAATACTATACGCACCGTACTGGCCTCAATCTTAGGAATCATTATTGCCTTTATGGTTATCAAACTTACGGAGCGTCTCAGCGCCTATCTTTTTCCGGCGCCTCATCCGCAACCCACTATACAGCAATACATCGACTATGTACAGCAAGCTCCCTTAGCTCTATTTTTAATCAATCTATTGGGTTACAAAATAAGCAGCTTTTTGGGCGCATATACTGCAGCTCGCATCGCACATCCACCTTACAAAATGAGATCGGCTATGATTGTAGGATTTATGTTGCTACTAGCCGGTATAGTACTTTTTATCAGCATTCCACATCCACATTGGGTGGCGCTTTCCTCCTGTGTGTCATTTATACTCTACAGCTATATGGCAGGTCGTATAGCCGGTCGGGTATAAAACAAAGGGGGCGTGCCTGGCGGCCGGGTTATCCGCTACAAGGTGGGTATGCATAGCCCTGTGCCACATACTCGTAGCGGGGGCTTACGCTGCTCGCCCCGCTACTCGCTGTGGCACTAGGCCTCTGCACACCCACGCTTTTCGCTACTACCCCTCACGCAAGGTGCTAAAAGTGCTACGATGCCCGATGAAGAAAGAAAAAGACGATGAGTACTAGCCGAGATAGTAGCGGTATCCTCTCTCGTAGCTTGCGGAGAGAGAGATAAAAGCGTATAGCTCGATATAGATGAAGATGGTGAAGGCCATGAGCTCCCCTAAAAGAATGTAACTCTTATAAGCATACACTAGATTTTTTCGTTCCATAGCGACACCTCGTGGATATCGACTCGCTCCCCATAAAAGAGTCGAGTGGTATTGGCAAAACTGTCCGTGTATTCCGACACAAAAAACAAATCTTTCTCCTTTTTTTTGCTAGCGAGTAGCCCCTGAGCTCTAAGGCTGTCGTATACAGCGCGGGCTACTATTTCGGTAGTGTCGATGATTTCTACCTGTTGTTTGTAATACGTTTGAATCTCATGCTTAATGAGGGGATAATGAGTACAGGCCAATACAAGGGCATCTACTTTTTTGAATTTGGGAGCCGCTAAGTAGGATTCAATCACCGTTTTGGAAATTCGATCGTTAAAAAAACCCTCTTCTATCATGGGAGCCAATAGTGGCGTAGCCATCGATACCACTTGCATGCCCGGGCTGGCTTTCTTGATACGCTTCTGATGCTGACGGCTGGCTATGGTAGCTTTGGTGCCTATGATGCCTACTTTTGCGAAAGGGTGTGCTGTTATATAGCGTACCACCGGTGATATGACGCCTATGACATCGATGCGGCCTTCAAACTTCTTTTTGAGCAACTCGTATGCATTGGCCGAAGCGCTATTGCAAGCGATGACTAATATTTTGATACCCTTTTCGTACAGAAAATCAGCGATACGCTCCGAATAGTGACGAATATGCTCAGCAGAGCGATCCCCGTAAGGCATATGAGCGGTATCGCCAAAGTAGATTAATTGCTCTTTGGGTAATAGTTGGTTGATAGCTCGAGCCACCGTTAGCCCTCCTATGCCTGAGTCAAAGATGCCTATGGGGAGTTTTTGCTGATTATTCATATGAGTATTAATAATATGTATACAAAAAAAGGCAATTTGAATGCCCTATTAGGCGTACGAGAATACGTTAGGGAAAAAAGAGGCGTTAACAAATCCAAAAATTGTATTATCTTCGCAAGTTAATAACATATTTGGACGACGAATACATTTCGAAGCCAATTTTTTATATAAATGCAAAACAAAATAACATATGAGCTCTATCATAATTACTGTGGTGGCAACAGTCATTGCCCTATTGATCGGAATTGTAGCGGGTAAACTAATCTTCAACAAAGATACACAAAAGCTAATAGATGAATCGCAACAACAAGCAGACCGAATATTAAAAGATGCCGAAAACCAGGCAGAAACGATTAAGGAAAAGAAGAAACTAGAGGCTAAAGAACATTTTTTGCAATTGAAGTCCGAGCATGAGAAAGCAGTGCTACAACGAAATCAAAAGCAAAATGATATTGAAAATAAGCTCAAACAAAAAGAAAAAGACCTTAACGACAAATTGCAGCAATCTCAAAAATTGCAGCAAGAATATAATGCCAAAAAAGAAAGCTTAGATAGGCAACTGGATGTGGTAGCCAAAAAAGAAGAGGAACTGTCGCGCCAGCATGAAGAGCATATCAGACGATTGGAAAAAATATCGAACCTGAAAGCCGAAGAAGCTAAGCAAGAACTCATAGAAGCCATCAAAAATGAGGCAAAAACATCGGCAATGGCTCATGTACAAGAGATCATGGAAGAGGCCAAAGCCAAAGCGAATAAAGAAGCTAAGAAAATAATTATCCAGACTATACAGCGTACCGCAGCAGAGCAGGCAATAGAGAATGCCATTACTGTGTTTAACTTAGAAAGTGATGATGTAAAAGGCCAAATTATCGGTAGAGAAGGCCGGAATATCAGAGCCCTCGAAGCTGCTACTGGTGTAGATC
>DAIUCL010000116.1:0-9197 GCA_036846185.1 Chitinophagaceae bacterium | reverse complement strand
ATTATGCATAATGCATATAGTCATTTTAATAAAATGTGTATAACTAACACACAGAATACTCTTACATTAGTTTGCCATTAATTAAATTTACCTCTTTATATTTGCGCCCTTAACAAATTTTAACAAATATCAGTATGGCAACAACAGCAGATATGCGTACAGGACTCATCATCAAACTCGATGGAAACCTATACACAGTAGTAGAATTCGGACAAAACAAAACAGCTCGAGCAGCAGCAAAAGTATGGGCAAAGCTCAAAGGAGTGGATAATAATCGCACCATAGAGCAAACATGGAACAGCGGCGAAACCATCTTCCCCGTCCGAGTAGAGAAAAAAAACTATCAATATCTATTCCAAGACGAAACCGGATATAACTTCATGGACAATGAAACATTTGAACAAATATCCGTAGCCGAAAACCTAGTCAACGCACCACAATTCCTCAAAGACGGACAAGAAGTATTCGTCATGATCAACGGCGAAACTGATATGCCCATAGGAGTTGAACTTCCCGAAAAAATTGACGTACTCGTTACCTATAGCGAACCAGGTATCAAAGGCGACACCGCCACTCGTACCCTCAAGCCCGCCAAAGTTGAAACAGGTGCAACCGTCAATGTGCCCTTGTTCGTAAACGAAGGCGAAATGATTCGTATCAATACCAAAACAGGCGAATATGTAGAACGAGTGAAATCCTAGTGGTTTCACTTTTTTTTTATTATAAAATCACAAAACGAAAATTACTAAACTATGGCAACAAGCAAAAAACCGGCTACCAAAGCCACGCCAGCCAAAAAAATAGTCAGTGCTCCAAAAGCAGCTGCCTCAAAAACAGCTAAACCCAAAGCACCCAAAACACAGGCCCCTGCACCCTCCACAGTCGGAGCAGCCATGCCCAAGCCGGTATTCAATATCGAAGAGATCAATGATTTGATGAAAGCCGTCAACAATTCCAATGTAAGTGAACTAAAACTAGAAAAAGGCGACTTCAAAATCACTATACGTCAAGGAGGATACTCTGTGCAAGCCAGCTCAGCCCCCACCCAAATAGTGCATGCCGCTCCGGCACCGGCTTCTGTTGCAGCTCCTGCTCCTGTAGCCACAGCCGCCGCTCCGGCACCTACACCGGTAGCTGTAGCTCCTAGTACCGACGATAATCTAGTCACTATCAAATCGCCCATGATCGGTACCTTCTATCGTGCTGCCGGACCCGGTAAGCCCGTATTTGTCAACGTGGGAGATGATATCAAAACAGGGCAAGTACTCTGTATCGTAGAAGCCATGAAGCTCTTCAATGAAATCGAAAGCGAAATCAATGGTAAAATAGTGAAAGTATTGGTAGATGATGCATCTCCCATAGAATACGACCAACCCTTATTTTTGGTACAACCTTCTTAATCCCACCAACGTAAGGATGGCAAGTCTGGATATCATTCGGTCTTGCCATCCTACATTTTTTTTATACACAACCCAAAACAAAGAAAAATGTTCAAAAAAATATTAATTGCCAATAGGGGAGAAATAGCCCTTCGAATCATACGCACTTGTAGAGAAATGGGCATTCCTACCGTAGCCGTATACTCCACTGCAGATAAAGATAGTCTTCATGTTCGATTTGCCGACGAAGCAGTTTGTATAGGCAAGCCGGCCTCATCGGACTCATATCTGAATATACCCCATATCATGGCGGCTGCCGAAATTACCAATGCAGATGCAATTCACCCGGGATATGGTTTTTTGGCCGAAAACGCCAAATTCGCCGAAATCTGTGGCCAATATAAAATCAAATTTATAGGGCCTACACCAGAGATGATTAGCTCCATGGGAGACAAAATCACTGCCAAGGAAACCATGATCAAAGCCAAAGTGCCCGTAGTGCCCGGTAGTGAAGGATTGCTCGAAAGTAAAGAACATGCCAAAAAAGAGGCCAAAAAAATGGGCTATCCGGTGATGATCAAAGCCACAGCCGGAGGCGGTGGTAAAGGTATGCGTATCGTGTGGAATGAATCCGAAATAGAAAAAGCCTACGAAAACGCCAAAGCCGAAGCCGCAGTTTCATTCAAGAATGACGGTATCTACATGGAAAAATTCGTAGAAGAACCTCGCCATATCGAAATACAAATAGCTGGCGACCAATATGGTAAAGTGTGTCACCTGAGCGAACGCGACTGCTCCATCCAACGCCGTCATCAAAAGCTCGTAGAAGAAAGTCCTTCACCATTCATGACCCCACAACTACGCAAAAAAATGGGGGAGGCCGCCATCAAAGCCGCATCCGCTATCAATTACGAAGGGGTGGGGACTATCGAATTTTTGGTCGACAAGCATCGCAATTTCTACTTTATGGAAATGAACACCCGTATCCAGGTAGAACACTGTGTCACAGAAGAGGTCATCAACTATGACTTGATTAAAGAACAAATAAAAATCGCCGCCGGCGAACCTATCTCCGGACGAAATTATGAACCCACGATGCATGCCATCGAATGCCGTATCAATGCCGAAGATCCATACAACGATTTCAGACCATCTCCCGGCCGAATCAATGTATTGCATACTCCCGGCGGACACGGTGTGCGTGTAGATTCTCATATCTATGCCGGATATACCATACCACCTTATTACGATTCTATGATAGCCAAAATCATAGCTGTAGCGCAAACGCGCGAAGAAGCAATCGATACCATGAGTAGGGCACTGAGCGAATACGTCATAGAAGGAATCAAAACTACTATACCTTTCCATCAGCAACTCATGCAAAATGAGAACTTCAGAAAAGGCGACTTCACCACGAAGTTCATCGAATCATTTGAACTGAAATAGGATAGAACCTCCTACCTTAAAGAATTTATAAGCCTTTGTTACCCAATGCACATAATTCTTCATCCGGAAGTATAATTTTGCCAAAAAAATAATTAGATATGACGAACGAAATAGAAAAAGTACAGGTTTTAATCATAGGATCAGGCCCAGCCGGCTACACAGCCGCTATATATGCAGCCAGAGCAAATCTCAAACCTGTATTGTACCAAGGGCTTCAACCCGGTGGTCAGTTGACCATCACCACCGAAGTCGAAAACTACCCGGGCTATCCGGAAGGAGTGATGGGACCCAAAATGATGATGGACTTTGAAGAACAAGCTCGACGTATGGGAACCGATATACGCTGGGGATTAGCCACTGCGGTCGACTTTTCTACAAGTCCCTTGCGCGTGCAGATCGACGAAGAAAAATGGATAGAAGCAAATGCCGTTATCATTTCTACCGGAGCTTCAGCCAAATGGCTGGGTATCCCCAAAGAAGAGCAATTGGCCACGACAGGTGGAGGTGTCAGTGCTTGTGCGGTGTGTGATGGTGCCTTTTTCAGAGGCAAAGAAGTAGCTATTGTAGGTGCCGGAGATACAGCTTGCGAAGAAGCCATCTATCTGAGCAAACTTTGTTCAACCGTGCACATGATGATTCGTAGCGATAAAATGCGTGCCAGTAAAATTATGCAAGATAGAGTGTTGGCTACCACCAATATCAAGGTATACTGGAATACCATAATCGATGAAATCGTAGCTGAGGAACGCATCCAAAGCTTAAACGTAAAAAATAATGCCGACCAAAGCATTACAAATATACCGGTAAGTGCCTTGTTTGTCGCTATCGGACACCAACCCAATTCAGGTATCTTCAAACCCTTTGTGACTATGGATGAAACGGGCTATATACAAACCATACCCGGTAGTTCAAAAACCAATATCGAAGGTGTTTTTGCTTGTGGTGATGTACAAGATAAAATTTATCGTCAAGCAGTCACCGCTGCAGGTAGCGGCTGTATGGCAGCTCTCGACGCAGAGCGCTATTTGTCCGAAAAGGGGCTACATTAATTTCTAATAATAATACAGCCGGCTACACCTAATCTAAATTTATAGGTGTAGTCGGTTTTTTTATATTTGCTTATCTGTATTTCTTGTATTCTTTTATTTAACATAATATTAATTATAGGAAAATATGGGCAATAATAACAGATACATTTAAATCAAAATCGTATGAAGTGTTTCCTCGACGGATACTAAAAATATGACGGATATCGTTTGCTGTTTGTACCTTAGCAAAACTTATTCACTAGGTTTATGCTTAATTCCTTATTTTTACCTACTAACAATAAAAAGGAAAAATTTTATGATTAGGAGATTTGCAGCGTATATACTTTTGTCTTTCTTTACTTCGTATGGCGCTTTTGCTCAACCTTTCTCAGCGTTTACCGACGTTCGTCAAGAATTTTATGTGATGGATAATGGCCAAATCAACAAATTGGAAAGCCTTATACCTGTCAACTTTAAAATTGGTCGTTCTTGTATCGCTTATTTGGATAATCAGCGAATATTCAAAATTTATCGTGATGGAGCCACGCAAGTCGTGACTGATCTTTTCACCACACAGTTTGACGTTTCTGACCATTTGCTACTTTTTAGAAGTGCTAATATGATCGCGGTAATCGATGACGGCAATGTGACTACTCTCAGTGGACTAAGCGACCGATATGCACTTGGCGATAGCTTGGTAGCCTTTTACGACAATAACCGACAATCGTTTAATGTGTACTATAATGGTAAAATCAATGAACTGGAAACGTTCCTCAATGTGGGTAGCGGCGACTTTAATTTTCAGTCGACAGTCAAAGTTTCTGATAATATGCTGGCGTATATTAATTTCAATGATCAATTTAAAGTTTACTTTAATAATGATTTGGAAACAATTGAAAATCAGCATGTTAATAGTTTTCAAGTTGGTCGAAATACAGTCGGATATGTCGACATCAACAATATTTTCAAAGTGTATCACAAAGGCCAAGTATATACCCTTGATCCTTTCAAACCCAAGTCGTATGCGGTAGGTGATGATGTGATAGCCTTCGTCAGTAGCGATGGATACTTTAAAATTTTTCATAATGGAAACCTCCACACTATCGGATTTTACGAACCCAAATACCAGGTGGCCGACCGTGTAGTTGCCTTTCAGGATCTGAATGGTTTTTTCAAAGCTTTCTATGAAGGTGAGCAAACAATGATAGACAACTACTACCCCGATAAATTCAAAATTGGATATAACTCCCTAGCTTATATCAACAAAGCTAATATACTACGCTACTTCCACAAAGGTAAAATCAGCGATGTGACTATGATGAATATTCTCGATATGCGTCTGGACTTTGATGTACTTCAATACAAAGTTGGATTTAATGCCTTTAAATTCTTCTACAACGGCGAAAATTTCAACTAGTTTCCTTTGTCTCCATTTCTGTTGTGCTTCATACCGTCGTTTTGCATCAAGATTTAAAATTTTGATAAATACATTATTCTGTTCATTCGTTGCTTATTTTTGATTCCAATTCTATATGAAACGACTTCTGCTACTTATCCTACTTTGCTTGATTTCGAGCCCTCTGCTATGGGCATCCAAAATACTTATTCCCATGGATGCAGGTGCTCAAAAACAGCATCTTAAAGCCTATGGCATAGCTTATTTTGTTCTCTCCAAACAGCAAAAAGTAGACTGGCTGCTCAATTACAGAGGAGGCAGTTTTGTCTTTGACCATTATCTGGAATTCGAAAAAGAATGTAAAATAAGAGATGTAAGCTACGAAGTACTTCCGGATGTCAAATACACCGCTATCTTGGAAGAAATAGCCGACCCGGATGTAAATATGGATATTGTACGACTCGAAAAAACACCCAAAATAGCCGTGTACACGCCCGATAGCAAACTACCTTGGGATGATGCCGTGACGATGGCTCTCACCTATGCCGAAATCCCTTTTGACAAAGTGTATGATACGGAACTTCTGGAAGATAAACTAGTACTCTACGACTGGCTCCACCTGCATCATGAAGACTTTACGGGTCAATATGGTAAGTTTTATGCCGCTTTTCATACCGCTCCCTGGTACCAGGAAGATGTGAAGAAAAATGAGGCGATGGCTCGCAAACATGGTTTTGATAAAGTATCGCAACTCAAACTGGCCGTTGCCAAAAAAATAAAAGAATTTGTCATAGGTGGTGGCTACCTCTTCGCCATGTGTAGTGCGACCGACAGCTACGATATCGCTCTCTCGGCCGAAGGGGTCGATATCTGTGAGCGTATGTACGATGGCGATGCCATGGATCCGCAAGCACAACAAAAGCTTGATTATAATAAAACGCTCACCTTCAAAGATTATCGACTGGTGACGAACCCTATGGAATATGAATATTCGGATATCGATATGACCAACCAGCGACGTATCCCCTTTCAGTCCGATTATTTTACTCTATTTACCTTTTCTGCCAAGTTTGACCCCGTACCATCGATGCTCACCCAAAACCACACGACTACCATCAAAGGCTTTATGGGGCAAACCACTGCCTTCAAAAGTTCGCTCATCAAAAGCTCCACTACCATACTGGGCGACAATAAAGCCGCTGGCGAAGCACGTTATATTCATGGCAACCTGGGCAAAGGGACTTGGACATTTTTTGGGGGGCATGATCCCGAAGATTATCAACATCAGGTCGAAGACCCACCTACCGATCTGAGCCTGCATCCCAGCTCACCCGGTTATAGACTGATTTTGAACAATGTACTCTTTCCGGCGGCCAAAAAGAAACCTCAAAAAACCTAAGTCAAAAATATATTCGTGTCTGTATCATTGAAGATTTGGACTCACAGTGGGCTTGCCCCTACCCTCTCTCATTCATACCACTCTACACTACCCGATAGTCTTAGCACCGATGAACTATAAATTACAGGGTGATGAATAAGGAATAAGACCCCGAAAACTAGCCTTGATCGTAGCGGCATCCCCGAAGCCGCAGAGCCATGGCGCGTGGAGGCGTAGGGATATAGCGGAGAGCAAGAAGTAGATGAACGATGATCGCATGCTGCGCTCCAAATAATCGCTGCAAAGTATAAATTTTTACAAATTGTGATGCACATGTGTAAATACACATAATTTTTTCTATTTTTGAGCACTCATGAGTACCGACCCAGTTCAAATAACAAAAGTCAAACGTGGAAAAGCCACCTATATCTATTCTATCATAGGGGTTGCCTTAGTCTTATTTTTGCTAGGCACACTGGGGTGGCTGGTCATCAACGCCGGGCAACTCTCGCAGGTATTCAAAGAAAACATCGAAGTGGTGGTCGAATTCAACGACAATACCCGCGACGAACTCGCTCTCAAACTCAAAGATATCATCGATCAGCAAGCCTTCACCAAATCGTCGGAGTACATATCCAAGGAGAAGGCAGCGGAAGTGTTCAAAAAGGATTTTGGCGAAGATTTCCTGACGGTATTGGATTATAATCCACTTTTTACCTCGGTCAACATTTATCTCCACGCCGATTATATCAATACCGATAGCCTGATCAAAATTGAACGTTTTCTGAAGCAGAGCAATATCGTACGCACCGTGACCTATCAGAAAAACCTCGTAGATCTGATGAATAAAAACGTACAAAAAATAGGACTGGTGATCCTCATCATCTCTATTGTACTCATCTTTTCGGTCATTATCCTGATCGATAATACGATACGACTGGCGATGTTTAGCAACCGTTTTCTGATCAAAACCATGCAGATGGTAGGTGCCACACGCTGGTTTATCGCCAAGCCTTTTAATATTCGCTCGGTGATCAATGGCGTCATATCGGCGCTAATCGCAATAGGAGGCATACTACTGCTCAAGACTACGGCAGAAGCCTGGCTACCAGAGCTCAAAACCTTATACAGCCTCAAATGGATGATTATACTCTGCTCCGGCATCATGCTCATGGGTATTGTGATCTCCTTTTTGAGCACGCATCGCTCTGTCATCAAATACCTCAAAACACATCTTGACGATTTATACTAAACTATTTATACTTTATGTCATTCAATAAAAATACCACCAAGCAACAATTTCTTTTTGACCGTAGCAACTATATACTGATGGCGGCCGGCCTGGCACTCATCATCGTAGGCTACTTACTCATGGCCGGCGGCAAAAGCAGCGACCCCAATGTATTCAACGAAGCCGAAATCTACAGCTTCCGACGCATCACTCTGGCTCCCATACTCGTATTGCTAGGCTTGGCTGTAGAAGGCTATGCGATCATGAAAAAGCCCTCCACCCCCAACGCTTAATCCCTGCGCATGAGTATCATCCAAGCGATCATCATCGCCATTATCGAAGGGCTCACCGAGTACCTGCCCATCTCCTCCACGGCGCACATGGTATTTACCAGTGCCCTCTTCGGCATCGCCGAAGATGAGTATGTCAAGATGTTTCAGGTGTCTATCCAATTTGGCGCTATCCTGGCGGTAGTGTTTCTGTACTGGAAAAAATTCTTCGATTTCAGCAAATTTGATTTTTATATCAAGCTAGGCTTTGCCGTAGTGCCGGCATTGGTACTAGGCTACTTTTTCGACGACTACATCGAAGCCGTACTCGAAAAACCCCTACCCATCGCCATAGTGCTCATGGTGGGCGGTATTATACTCCTATTTGTGGATCGCTGGTTCAAGGAGCCACGCATCACCGAAGAAAAAGACATCAGCATAGCCACTGCCGTCAAAATAGGATTTTGGCAATGCCTCGCCATGATGCCCGGCGTATCCAGAGCGGCTGCCTCCATCATAGGCGGTATGCAGCAGAAGCTGAGTCGAGAAGTAGCGGCAGAGTTCTCCTTCTTTCTGGCGGTACCCACCATGATGGCCGTCACAGCCTACTCCATCTTTGTGAAGAAATGGCAAGTAGGAAGCGACACCCTTCGAGGCTACCAGATGATACTCGCCGATAATCAGCACATCCTCATGTTTGCCTTGGGCAACATCATCGCCTTTGTGGTGGCAGTGCTTGCCATCAAATTCTTTATCAATATGATTAAGAAATACGGATTTGGCCTTTGGGGCTGGTACCGTATCGCCATCGGACTACTACTGATGATACTATTCTGGAACAACTAATCACTTCACTCAAGTAGCTAGATCAGGGGCTATCATCATACTACCACTCCCCTACTACTCTCCGTCCCTTGCGGGGTACGCTGTCGCTCCCGTGCTCCGCCCGAAGGCTACGCACCGGCTCGTACCTCGCCGCCCTCCAGGCACGGCAGCCACCCGACGCAGTAGCAATGGTCGGCGGTCTGAGCGAGAGAGTTGATCGATTCTAGTGTGGAAAATTGAATAAA
>DAIUCL010000115.1:0-9283 GCA_036846185.1 Chitinophagaceae bacterium | reverse complement strand
ATATATATTTGCGCCCCTAAACGAATAATATTCTTATTACATGGCTAATCATAAAGCAACTAAAAAAGACACCCGTCAGGCTTCCAAACGCAGAGAACGCAATCGTTATCAAGGCAAAACTACACGTAATGCAATGCGTGATTTGCTTGCTATCACCGAAATGGCAACAGCAAAAGATAAACTCCCCTCTGTAATAGCTATGCTGGACAAACTTGCTAAACGCAACGTAATCCACAAAAACAAGGCCAGCAACCTCAAATCTGCACTTACCAAGAAAGTAAACAATCTTGCTAATGCACCCGTTGAAAAACCAAAAGCGACTCGCAAAAAAGCGACTAAAAAATAATATCGATTTCGAATTATAAAAAAACCTCCCTTTATTGTGGAGGTTTTTTTTATTTGCTGACAATGCCACTCCAATGTATAGGGGTATGAAAGAGATTAAAATTAAATCTTAGTCCCACTAAGTGATAGTATGTATTCGAACTCTTGCGGAAGCACTTTGGTCACAGATAGTCTATTGCGACGAATCATTTCCATCGATTTCAGAAATGGGTCTTGTTTTATTTGAGCCAGACTGACTGGTGTTTTTAATGCTTTTTGAGGAGCAAAGTCTACCACAACCCAAGCCGGGTCATCCGTCGTTGGATCTTGATAATACTCTTTGACCACCTTGGCTATACCTACTATTTCCATTCCCTCATTGCTATGATAAAACAATGCTAAATCTCCTTTTTTCATAGCCTTCATATTATTTCGAGCTTCATAATTTCGTACCCCATCCCAAAATGTCTTCTTGTCTATCAAAAATTGTTGCCAACTGTATTTGAAAGGCTCTGATTTGATTAACCAATAATTCATCATAGTTTTTTTGCAAAAATAACCCTTAGTCCTTTAGTTGATATCATTTTTTTGGATATAATCACTACATACAAGCAACTTGAGTACATTTGTAAAGTATGCACAAACTTATCTTTTCCATTGTCGCTGCACTATCCTTCAACACATCCTTGATAGTTGCACAAAACAATATTTTTCGGTCTTCTAAAAAACAAAAATCGGAGACGGAGTCGCCTACTCCAGTACTCACCCATCAAGACATAAAAGTATTGCCTCGCAAAACGGTAGACAGAACGACCCCTGATAAAACTATTGACATCTTGCATATGGATTTGTCTGTTCGTTTTGATTTTGACAATCATAACTGCTATGGCAAACAAACACTGCAACTAACCTCTTATTTCTACCCTACCGACACTATTGTACTTGATGCAAAAAATATGGTATTCTCAGGTTTAGACATTGTGGATTTGCAAGGACGGCAGTGGCTATTTCTGACAGATTATGATAAAAAAACACTCAGAATAAAATTAGAAAAAAAGCTTAGCAGAGCCGATACACTGCTTGTAACTATTAGCTATATAGCCATGCCTGATTTGCAAGAAAAGGGAGGTAGCAAAGCCATCCGCGATCAGAAAGGGCTCTACTTTATGAATACGGACTATAGTGAACCCCACAAACCGATCCAACTTTGGACGCAAGGAGAAACGGAATCAAACTCCTGCTGGTTTCCATTTATCGACAAACCACACGAAAAATTCACTTCAAAATTGACCATCTTGATTCCGGATAGCATGACCACCTTATCGAATGGTCTATTAACATCGAGCCATAAATCGGGCAATATGCGAACTGATGTTTGGGAAAACGACTTACCCATGTCGGGTTATCTTACCATGATGGCTATTGGTAATTTCAAAATAAGTAGCGAAACCTGGAGAGATATCAATGTCGATTATTACTTAGAACCCAGCTACGCTCCTTTTGCTTCTGGTATATTCAAGCATACCACCGAGATGCTCGAATTCTTTTCACAACGCTTGGGCGTACTTTACCCTTGGCAAAAATATGCACAGGTAGTAGTTCGAGATTTTGTATCAGGCGCTATGGAAAATACTAGTGCTACACTTCATGGCGACTTTGTACAAAAAAACGCACGTGAATTAATTGATAACCACAATGACGGGATAATAGCCCACGAACTGTTTCATCAGTGGTTTGGCGACTTGGTTACTTGCGAATCGTGGAGCCACTTGGTCATTAATGAAGGTTTCGCTGCCTATGGAGAGCAACTCTGGTTTGAAAATAAATATGGCAAAGATGCCGGACTAAAATATGCACATAATTCCCTGAATCGATATCTGAGGTATATGGACAACAATAATGGTCATCCCATAGTAGACTTTGCCTATCGAGACAAGGAAGACATGTTCAGCCCTGTCACCTATCAAAAAGGAGCTCGTGTACTCAACCTACTGAGAGCCGAGCTTGGAGATGATGCTTTTTTTAAGTCTTTGCAGACTTTTTTAGTACAACACAGCTTTCAGGCAGCACAAATTGATGATTTGCGACGCGCTGTAGAAAATACTACAGGCAGAGATCTGAGGCCATTCTTTCATCAGTGGTTTTTGCGTAATGGTCATCCCCGCATTGAAATTAAATATACATATATAGATAGCAACGACTTATTAAGAGTAGACGTTCGTCAATTGCAGAAAAACGATTTCGACCTATTCTCTTTTCCCCTTACTTTTCGGGTAACCCAAGGACTAGAATCTCGAAGCTATAAATTCCAAATTGATAAAGAGCATGAACATTTTTTTGTAAAAAAAATAAACCCCGAAGACAAACAACGAATAGATGTTTTTGTGGATCCTGATGCCACATTTTTGGGAGAAATTATTGACCAAAAACCTTTTTTCAATCATATACTCACCTACAATCGTGCCGTGTCATACATCGAAAAAATAAGATCGCTTCAAGCGATGAAGGACTTGCAAAATAACAATGATTCTGTTCGATTTACACTCTTGAGTGCTATAAATGACAGCGATGAAGATATCCGACATAAGGCACTTGAATGGATAGACTGGACAAACCAAAATAATATTAATGCAGTAGCAGAAATCCTGGAAAACATTGCCAAATCCGACCCCTCACCTCAAGTAAAAGCCAAGGCTATCGGAATTTTACACCGCTTCAGTAATCCCAAGTACTTGCCCATGATGATGATTCTCAGTTTCGACTCCTCATACAGCGTTGCAGGCAAAGCGCTTCAATGTGTACATACTCTAGCACCAGATGAAGCATACCGTATAGCTCAGCAGATTAAGAATGATGTGAAAGGTGAATTACTAGAAGCCTGTCTACTGATTTTTTCGAAAAACGGTAACGAAAACGACATAAGCTTTTTCGAAAACCAATTAATGATGTGCTTCAAATCACAACGTGCCAAAGTGATGGAACATTACGTCAACCTTATTATTAAATTAGATAATGAAAGTTACACAAACAATGCGCTTCTACTGCTCAAAGAGAGAGCCCAAAAGGATTCAAACCCAAAAGTCAGAGCAACGGCAATTACACTAATAGACCTAATTCGAAAAAACTATATCCAAGTAGCTAAAACAAGCAATGATGGCGACTTGATATTGCTATACAAACAAAATGCCTCAAATATAGAATCAACTCTGACTGAAATAATTCAGAACGAACAAGATGTTGAGGTAATAAATTTACTTAAAATAGATGGCGTAAAAAAATAAAATTTCATGCGAATTAGTATTATCAATGGTCCCAACTTAAATCTACTCGGCTCCAGAGAACCCCACCTATATGGAAACCTTCACTTCGATGATTACTTATCGTATCTGACTAAGAAGTATCCTCAATGTAATTTAACGTATTTTCAAAGTAATATAGAAGGAGAAATCATCAATGAAATTCATCGCTGTGACTCCTCATGCGATGCAATCATTATCAATGCAGGTGCTTATACACATACCTCCCTAGCTATAGCAGATGCACTGAAAGCTATACATGTGAGCCAAGTCATTGAAGTTCATATCAGCAATGTTTTTGCACGAGAAGAAATAAGAAAAAAATCCTTTATTGCGCCTGTGACAATGGGAAATATCAGCGGACTAGGACTCAAAGTATACGAACTTGCTATCATAAGCATACTTCTAGATAGCACTGAACCACACAAAATAATGAATCCTTCCTAGTATTAATATCTCAATAAAAATATCTTCAGAGATTTTCCAGAAAAGGATCAAATAATATTTTATTCATTCTATTACTATCAAATCATGGAAAATAAATACCAAGAAACACTGACTTACCTGTTCGAAAAACTTCCAATGTTTACTCGAATTGGTGCTGCTGCTTACAAACCGAATCTCGACAATATTATTGCATTATGTCGCATACTCGACAACCCCCACCTCAAATTCAAAAGTGTTCACATTGCAGGCACTAATGGCAAAGGTAGTTGTAGCCACATGCTGGCTTCCATATTCAAGCATTGTGGATACAAAACAGGTCTGTATACAAGTCCACACATTATCGACTTTAGAGAAAGAATACAAATCAACCATACCATGATACCCAAGCAATATGTTGTCGATTTTGTATACAAAATCAAACCCCATATTGAAGAAATCAATCCTTCCTTTTTTGAAATTACAGTTGCAATGGCATTTCAATATTTTGCAGAACAAAAAGTCGATATCGCCATTATTGAAGTGGGATTAGGAGGACTACTCGACAGTACTAATATCATTACCCCGGAAGTATCCGTAATCACCAATATCAGCTACGACCACATGAATCTGCTAGGTCAAACCTTACAGGAAATAGCAAAACAAAAAGCAGGTATCATAAAAGATAAAGTACCTGTTGTCATTGGAGAAAGCCAACCGGAGCTTTTTGATATATTTTTTGCAAAAGCCATCACTCACAAAAGCAGGCTATTTTATGCTTACAGTCATTACGAAACGCTGCAGCAGTCGCTAAATGATGATGGATCACAATACATCAAATTATTCGACAACTACAGTAAAAATATCATCGAAGTCACAAGCGATCTTTCTGGTGATTATCAACATCATAATATTAAAACTGTACTTACGACTATCGAAGTACTTCGAAACCAAGCATGGATATTGCCCGAAGAAAAAGTCAACAAAGCCCTCTCTTCCGTAAAAGAAGGTTTCTCTCTTCGTGGCAGATTCGAAATCATTCAAAAAAAACCATACATTATCTTAGATGTTTCGCACAATGAAGCCGGCATCAAAGGAGTCTTTAAACAAATAAGTAATATACCGCATAAAAATTTGTATGTCATCGCAGGATTTGCCAAAGACAAAATAGTCGAAAAAATCATTCAATTGTTCCCCAAAAAGGCTCATTATATTTTTACCGAAGCTAATATTCCTCGTGCTATGCCCTCATCTGATATTGAAGAAATAGCTATAAAACACAACCTAGAAGCAAAAAGTACCGTAAGTATTTCAGAAGCCGTAGAAATCGCATTATATAATGCCACAGAGGATGATATTATTTTAGTCACCGGAAGCTTTTACATACTTGCAGATGTATATGAGTATTTTGGTTTAAGCTTTGAAGAAAACTAAGAAGTGAAAATGGCCAATTCATTTAAACCTGATCGTTAAGCACGAAAACTTAAAAAGGACTAGATACTTTTAAACGATTCATTATAAATTCGCACTATGAGTTCCAAAAAAAATAAGCAAAAATCCAAAATCACTCACAAATCGGATTTTACGGCAGATAATAATTCAAAATCTGAAACTATCTCGAACCCTGCCACTAATCTATCGAATCCTTTAGTTTTTCTCTATAAAGGGATATTTCCATATTTACTTATTCTCATTACATCTGTAACAATATACAGCAACACGTTTTCTCATCAATTTGCATTGGACGATGATATCGTCATTTGTAAAAACGAATATGTCCTCAAAGGAATTTCCGGCATGAACGACATATTTACCAAAGATCTATTTGATAGTTTTTACAAACAAATGAATACGAAAGACCAACTCTCCGGTGGGCGATTCAGACCTCTGTCCGTAGCCAGCTTTGCTATAGAACAAGAATTTATTGGCACTCGAGACAACCCCTATTATGAGCAAGACTGCTGGGATATTAATAAAAATGGCAAAGAAGACATAAGCGAAGATATCAACAAAGATGGCCTATATAATGACAAAGACTGTCGTAGTAAAGGTTTCGGATTCCGTCATATCAACAATGTTTTGATTTATGGAATAGCCTGTATGCTTATCTTTCTATTTCTGAGTAAAGTAGTTTTCAAAGAGCACTCTATTGTAGCCCTCCTGGTCACACTTTTATTTGCAGCACACCCCATTCATACCGAAGTAGTAGCCAATGTCAAAAGTCGTGATGAAATCTTCTCCATACTTTTCATGATGCTTACCCTGTTTTTGTCACATCGTTTTGTACAAACTAAATCTAAGATTTTTCTTATACTCACTGCCATATCATTTTTATGCGCACTACTCTCCAAAGAATACGGTGCTACACTTTTATTACTTATCCCTCTCTCCGTTTATCTATTCGAACAAAAAGAAAAACTGTTCGATAAAATAAACATACAGTTATTCATTGCTCTAGCTGCCGCCTTTTTGATTTATTACATGATGCGTAGCGGCGTAGTAATCGGAAAATCCGAATTACAAGACCGTGAATTACTCAATAACCCATACTTACTTGCTGATGATCAAGAAAAACTAGCTACCAAACTATTTATCTTCCTCAAATACCTATTGCTATTAATAGCACCATTAGACCTTAGCTCTGACTATGGATACAATTCCATTCCCTACAAAAATTTCTCCGACCCACTTGTTTGGCTCAGTATTCTATCCCTTTTCCTTATCACTTTTGCTTTATACAAAGGTATACGTAAAAAACATTGGATTGCTTTTGCTGCTGCCTTTTACTTACTCAATATTTTACTAGTGACGAATTTGATTTTCAATGTAGGTGCTACTATGGGTGAGCGGCTTGCCTTTCATTCCTCCTTGGGATATTGTATGGCTCTTGGCTTTGCAATATTTTGGCTAGCCAATAAAATTCAAAAACCACAAATAGCACTTTTACTTACTTTACCAATCGTTATTGCATTCTCTCTCAAAACATACGCACGCAATAAAGCCTGGGAAAACGATATTACCCTTGCCCTCACTGATGTAAAAATCCAACCAGAAAGCACATCCCTCAATGGTAATGCAGCATCCAGATATCTCGATTTATCCGAACTCCCCGCCAATAGTAATAATGCCGAAGAACTCGTAAGAAAGTCCATCAACTATGGCAAAAAAGCACTTGCCCTTCATCCGGGTTTTGTCAATGGATATCTGAATCTCGGACTTGCCTATGCAAAAATCCAACAGTATGATAGTGCCAAAAATGTATGGGACATCGCTTTTAGAATGTACCCAAGCCACCCCAACAAACCCATCTATTTCAATATGCTTGCAGAAGCTTATTGGACTAATGGATACAACCTGGGAGGCCTACAACGATGGCAAGAAGGCAAAGAATGGATACAAAAAGCTATTAATCTCAATCCCAATAATGCTCGATATTGGTACGACCTCGGTGGGTTTGCCTACAATGCAGGAGATTTCAGCACTGCTAAAGAAGCCTGGCAAAAAGCCTATCAACTCAACCCCTCCGATACGGCCATCCAAAAAGTACAAGGTTTGCTCCGTTAGCACAAATGTCACCTGTATAATGCCTTATTATACCAACATCCAAAAAATATCAGTCGTTTTCTTTTTAATTCACTACACTAAATCAATACAAAGTATAAAATTCACAATTTACAAGCTACTTTTGCACCCATCCAAAATATACATTTAATTATGTCAACATTCAGCCAATACAACTTCAAAGACAAAAAAGCATTAATACGAGTTGATTTCAATGTACCACTTACAACCGACTTCAAAGTTAGCGATGATACCCGCATCCGTGCTGCATTACCTACTATTCAAAAAATTATTAACGATGGAGGATGTGTCATTCTCATGTCACACCTCGGTCGCCCCAAAGAAGGCCCCACCGATAAATATTCCCTTCGTCATATCATAGACCGTCTTTCTTCTTTATTACCCAATACCCCTGTCTCCTTCGCGGCAGATTGCATCGGATCAGATACAACCACTCTCGCTGCCAACTTAGTACCAGGAAGCATATTACTACTCGAAAATCTTCGATTCTACAAAGAAGAAGAAAAAGGCGATCCGGATTTTGCACAAAAATTAGCCTCACTAGGCGATGTGTATATCAATGACGCGTTTGGTACTGCACACCGTGCGCACGCCTCTACAGCAATCATTGCACGCTACTTCACTCCCGAAAATCGTATGTTCGGGCTCCTCATGGAAGCAGAAGTAGCCAATGCCGAAAAAGTCATCAACAAAGCCGAAAAACCCTTCACCGCCATCATTGGTGGAGCCAAAGTCAGTGACAAAATCCTTATCATTGAAATGCTCCTCGATAAAGCCGACCATATCATCATCGGTGGTGGCATGGCTTATACTTTCCTCAAAGCAGCCGGTATGAATATAGGCTCATCTCTTTGCGAAGACGACCGACTAGAACTAGCCAATCAATTAGTAGCTAAAGCCAAAGCCAAAGGCGTACAACTCCTCATACCACAAGATAGTGTTATTGCCGACAGATTTGCAGCAGATGCCAATACTCAAATCGTCGACAATTCCAATATCCCACAAGGCTGGATGGGGCTCGATATCGCTGATCAGTCTATTGCCACCTTCCGCAACGTAATCCTTCAGTCCAAAACTATACTTTGGAATGGACCAATGGGTGTCTTCGAAATGGCAAAATTCCAAAATGGCACTAAAGCAATCGCATTAGCCATTGCCGAAGCGACTAAGCTAGGAGCTTTTTCACTTATCGGCGGCGGCGATTCCGTAGCAGCTATCAACCAGTTTCAGCTTGCCGACCAAGTCTCTTATGTGAGCACAGGAGGCGGTGCTATGCTTGAGTTTTTTGAAGGAAAAGAACTTCCCGGTATAGCTGCTATTCGCTCCTAAATCGTATTCAGTAAATTTTACTAGGGGCTATCAACGCTCTATCCTATCTAATCTTCGTACCGTCCCTTACAGGGTACGCTGTCGCTCCCGTGCTACGCCGAGGCTTCGCACCGCCTCCTACGTCGGCGCCTTTCAGGTACGGCAGCCTGTCAGCATACAATCATACTTGGTCTGCCTAGACGATAATACCTCTTTTTCTATATCAACGTTTCCTATTCTTTTAAATATCAACTTCTACTATACCCTAGCTCAATTCTCTCACTCTGTATTCTAGTCAAACTGTAATTTACAAACAATGAGAGCGGCCTGCGGCCGCTCTCATTGTTTGT
>DAIUCL010000114.1:0-9312 GCA_036846185.1 Chitinophagaceae bacterium | reverse complement strand
ATCACAACTCATGCCTGAATATAAAATCAAATTTAATCGTGAAGAGCTAGGAGGCGCTTTTGGAGATATTGGCACAGACTTACCTTTGCTAGTAGCTATGATAGCTGCTGCCAGCTTGAATGCGAGCTCTGTTTTTATTGTGTTTGGTATACTTCAGATAGCTACCGGCTATTCATACAAAATGCCGATGCCGGTACAGCCCTTAAAGGCTATGGCCACGATCGTGATTACCCAAAAAATACTCGGGCCGGTACTATTAGCTGCCGGCCTTTCGATAGGCATTTTGTTTTTCTATTTATCTCTGAGTGGCCTGCTCGATACCCTGGCCAAAATGATTCCCAAAGCAGTAGTGCGGGGCTTACAAATGGGACTTGGTATCAGCCTTTGTATCCTTGCCGGCAAAGAGTATATCAGTGCTATGGGGATACCCGGTTACCTATTGGCCACTGGAGGATTCTTCATTATACTACTTTTGCTTTCTCAAAAAAAAATACCGGCGTCATTGCTAGTCATCGCATTGGGGATTATATATGCTTTACTATTTGATAGAGAGCGCATTCAGATATCAGGGCCTAGTAGCATCAGTTTCCTATTTCTGTCTCAGTTAAACATGGATATTTTTCTGAAAGGATTTTTACTTCTTACTCTACCACAGATTCCTCTATCATTGGGCAATTCGCTACTGGCGACTCATCAATTGAGCAAAGACCTATACCCCGATCGAAAAGATATAACTATCCGCAAATTGGGCATCACCTATGGCCTTATGAACATTGTATCGCCTTGGCTCGGTGGCGTGCCGGTATGCCATGGAGCCGGTGGCATGATGGGGCATTATACCATGGGAGGACGAACGGGAGGCTCCGTGATAATCTACGGATTAATTTTTCTTATCAGTGGCTTGCTATTTGGCTCCCATATAGAGGCCATCATACACGTATTCCCATTACCTATACTGGGAGTCATTCTGCTCGTAGAAGGATTCGCTTTGATAGCCTTAGTACGTGATATGGTGTATTCAAAACGGATGTTGGCAATCACCTTACTGACAGCCATCATTGCCTTTTCAGTACCTTATGGTTTTTTGATAGCATTGATAGTAGGTACTTTGACTTACTATGCTCGCCTTCGTATTGAGAGCATGATAGATAGTATGCCGGATCAAAAAAAATAAAGAAGCTCCATAGCAATCAGACAGATATCCCAAAACTACAAAACGCAGATGCTTTTAGAGTCTCATACTAAACAACATCTTTTCAAATATAAGTAGCTGTATACCCTTTTTGACTAGCTATCATTTCCTGATGTGTGCCTTCAAACACGAGTTGCCCTCCCCCATTTCCTCCTTCGGGACCGATATCGATGAGCCAGTCTGCATTACGTATCACATCAGGGTTATGCTCTATGACAATGACCGAATGTCCTTTTTCGATCAGTGCCTGAAAGGAGGAGAGCAACTTATTGATGTCATGAAAATGCAATCCGGTGGTGGGTTCATCAAATATAAAAAGTATGTTCTTGCCGGTATAACTTTTATCTAAAAAAGAGGCCAGCTTTACTCGCTGTGCTTCGCCTCCGCTCAAGGTATCGGATGACTGACCAAGCTTTATATAACCCAAGCCCACATCGCTGAGCAGCTTTAATTTTTCTACAATTTTAGGCTCCGCAGAAAAATGTATGATTGCCTCATCCACATTCATTTCTAATACATCGCTGATAGCTCTGTCTTTGTAATGTATATCCAATACTTCGGGCTTAAAGCGTTTTCCTTTACAGCTTTCACACATCAGGTGCACATCTGCCAAAAACTGCATCTCTACTGTCACTTCGCCCTCGCCTTTGCACTCGTCGCAGCGCCCACCGTCTACATTGAACGAAAAATGTCCGGGTCCATAACCTCTCAGTTTTGATAATTTTTGTTGAGCATATAAGTGCCTAATCTCGTCGTATGCCTTCACATAGGTGACTGGATTGGAGCGGGAGGATTTACCTATAGGATTTTGATCTACAAGCTCTATGGCAGCCAATTTGCTTACATCACCTTTGAGCCCGGCATACTCTCCAGGCTTGACCGAAAAGTCATTCAATGCATTTTTGACAGCCGGGTATAAAATATGTTTTATCAGGGTAGTTTTGCCGGAGCCACTCACCCCAGTGACCACCGTGAGCATGTTGAGCGGAAAGGTAACATCAATATTTTTCAGATTATGCTGTCGACAACCATGGAGTGTGATCCTATTTTGCATTTTACGAATGGGATGTGGAGTATGTACCTTCAAGGCTCCGGAGAGATACTTTGCAGTGAGACTATGTTTATTCTTCACCAATTTGGTATAAGGTCCGGCAGCTACGATTTCGCCACCCAGATGTGAAGCCAATGGGCCCACATCGATGATGTAATCGGCAGCGCGCATAATCTGATCGTCGTGTTCTACTACTATGACCGTATTGCCCAAATCGGTCAGACGGCGAAGTACCCGTATGAGCCTTTCGGTATCGCGGGCATGCAGCCCAATGCTCGGCTCATCGAGGATGTACAGACTATCGCTCAGGTTACTCCCTATCACTCTGGTAAGCTGTATACGCTGGCTTTCGCCACCACTGAGGGTATTGGCAGTACGATTCATAGTGAGGTAATGAAGTCCTACATCTAATAAGGTCGCTAAGCGTAGTTGTAATTCTGTGACTATTCGTTGCGCAATAGATGCATCGTGCGAGTTCAGTAATGTTTGCAATTGATCTACCCACCGGCTGAGTGCATCGGCAGGCATATCCAGAAGTTCGCCGATATGACTGTCTGCAACTTTTACATATAAGGCATCTTTGCGAATACGAGCCCCCTCGCACGATGGGCACACCGTGCGACCTCTGTATCTGGCTTGCAGTACTCTGTATTGAACTTTATAGGTATTTTCGGCTACCATATCAAAAAAGGCTTGGATACCATAGTCCTTATTCCATAGTAGCTTGTATTCGTTATCGCTTAGTTGATAGATGGGCTTGTGAATAGGGAATTTGGACACAGCTGATTTTCGAATAAACTGTTCTTTCCATTCCGACATTTTTTCGCCCTGCCAGCAAGCCACAGCTCCTTCGTATACGGAGATACTCTTATTGGGTATCACCAGGCTTTCGTCAATACCTAGTACGCTACCAAATCCCTCACATTCCGGACAAGCTCCATAGGGATTATTGGAAGAGAAAAACGTAGGACTGGGCTCTTCAAAACGGATACCATCGAGCTCAAAGCGATTACAAAAATGCAGTAGATCATCGGCATTCACTTCCAGATACACATCTCCTCCACTTTCGTCAAAAGCGGTCTGTATACTATCTGCTATTCGATGCCATTCTTCTTCCTCAAATTCTTTGACCACTAGCCTATCTACCAGCAAATAAAAGTCTTTATAAGAAGCCTTCAATAGCTCCACTTCTATCTCTTGTATCAATATATACTCTTTGCTACGGATATTATACAGCCGGCTATAACCTTTATTCACCAGGTCTTCGAGGTAATAGGCCGGATTAGAAGCAGCTGTATCGAGTAGTGGTACTAGTATCATCAACTTGGACTGTAAGGGAAGCTGGCGAATTTGTGCTATGACATCCGTCACATCATCTTTGCGCACCTCGCGCCCCGATACTGGCGAATAGGTGCGTCCCACTTTGGCATACAATAGCCTGAGATAATCGATAATTTCGGTCATAGAGCCCACGGTAGATCGGGGTGTGCGTGCTGTCACCTTTTGCTCAATGGCTATAGCCGGGCAGAGCCCTTCTATGGAGTCTACTTCGGGCTTTTGCATACTTTTCATAAATTGCCTGGCGTAGCTACTCAGACTCTCTACATAGCGTCGCTGCCCTTCGGCAAAGAGCGTATCCATGGTGAGCGAAGATTTACCACTACCGGACACACCGGTTACTACGATCAGCTTGTTGTATGGAAAGGTGACACTGACATTTTTCAAATTATGTACGCGTGCATTTTTGACAATGATATCTTTGTTGTGCTCACTCATAGAGCAAAATAAAGATGTGCGAACCGATTTAAAAAAAAGAATAATTCATAGGCTATTTTGTTTGTGTGATTATTCCGTTCATCAGCTAATGTGTCGTACAGAACAATAAATTTTTGGGGAGCTCATCTTCTCTATTCTATGGAGCAGCCGTCCTGCTCTCCGCTGCTATCTCTCTCGCCCTGAGGGCTTGAGAGGATATCCGCTACGATCAGGGCTAGGGCTCAGGGTCTGTAGCATTATGAGGCGAAAGCGTGCTTAGGAAGCCTGCTGTAAGAGACATACTTTGTGAGACGGTAAGCCCTGCGTTCTGCCTATTCTGTAATTCTATAGTGTGAAATACTGCCCGTATGACAATGACACATACTTATCTATACTATGATACAAGTGGGAATAGTGTATAGTGCTACAATTACGGCTTTGTATCTATATTTTTTGTAGCATTCTCAGTGTATACTAGAATTCGTAGTTTATGACCAGTGTGGTTGGGAAAAGAGGACTAAAGTAGATGTCGATGAGAGCTAGCCGTGATAGGAGCGGTATGCCGCAACTTGTGGAGGCATAGGAGCGGATAGCACGATGTGGCTAGGCAATGTTGTGTCGATGAGCTCCAAAAATTGGTGGAGCAGGATAAAAAATACGAATGTTGTGTTGTAAACAATGGTTTACTATTTTTCTTTATTTTCGTAGTAGCGAAGCATGCCTTTGCAAATATTTTTGGCGATAGCGGGCCCTTGGTAGATGAATCCGGTGTAGACTTGTACGAGGCTGGCACCTGCTTCGAGTTTTTCGATGGCGTCTTCGGCTGTGAAGATGCCACCCACGGCAATGATGGGAAGTTTATTATTGGTTTTTTGGGCGATGTATCGAACGATTTCGGTACTACGTTGCTTGAGGGGTTTGCCACTTAGACCGCCTGGGCCTATTTGGGTGACGAGGTTTTTATTGACGGTGAGTTGCTCTCGGCTGATGGTGGTATTGGTGGCAACTATGCCATTGAGTTTGATTTCGGTAACGATGTCGATAACATCGTCGAGTTGAGCATCATTGAGATCGGGAGCGATTTTGAGCAAGAGGGGCTTGGGCTGTGGATAGCTTAAATTGATATTTTGTATATGCAATAATAGCTGTCGTAGGGGTTCTTTTTCTTGCAACTCGCGAAGGTTAGGCGTATTGGGGCTACTTACGTTGACCACAAAGTAGTCGACTACCGGGAAGAGTGCCTTGAAGCAGTAGACGTAATCGTCTATAGCTTTTTCGTTGGGGGTTATTTTATTTTTTCCGATATTACCACCTACTATGATATTTGATTTTCTTTTTTTGAGTCGATCTACTGCGGCATCTACACCTTCATTGTTAAAGCCCATACGATTCACGATAGCATCGTCTTCCGGGAAGCGAAAGAGTCGCGGCTTGTCGTTACCATCTTGTGGCTTTGGGGTGAGAGTACCTATTTCGATAAAGCCAAATCCGAGGCAAGCGAGCTCATCGATATGCTTGGCATCTTTGTCGAAGCCAGCGGCGAGCCCTATGGGGTTTTTAAAGTTGAGTCCGAAGATGTTTTTGCTAAGTGTGGGATGTTGAAAGGAGTAGTTACTTTCGAGATATTTGCGTCCGAGACCTGAGTTGTAGGCTTTGGTAAGCCAATTCATCACTTTGTGGTGAACTTTTTCTGGGTCGTACTTGAAGAGTACTTTTTTGACAATGTTATACATAGTGGATGCAGCTTAAGGTTTGAGTACTTCACTTAGTTTGGTTTGCAGGGCTGTACCGGTAAGTGAGGTGGCGATGATATTACCATCTGGATCGATAAGAAAATTTTGGGGGATACTGTATACGCCATAGTTGCGTGCGATCGTGCAGCTCCATCCTTTGAGTTGGCTTACATGTTTCCAGCTTAGACTATCTTTTTGGATGGCATCCATCCATTTTTCTTTAGAGGTATCGAGCGATACGGCAAGTATGGTAAATTTGGCATTTTTGAATTTTTGGTAGGCCGCAACGAGATTGGGATTTTCTTTTCGGCAGGGGCTGCACCATGATGCCCAAAAGTCGAGTAATACATATTGCCCTTTAAGACTACTGAGTGTAATAGAAGTCCCATCGGGAGAGGTAGCGGTAAAATCAGGAGCCGGCATACCGATAGCAGGCTTTTCACTATCGGTGGTGGATGTGGCGTTTTTAACATTTTGCAAAAATTTATCCGCAAAGAATGCCACTGAGCTAGATTGGGGGAATCGTTTTTTGGCACTTTGGTAGAAAGCGGTGACGTAGGGTGCTTCGTAGGAGGGGTTGATCATGTTGACGGCAAACAAGGCGCAGGATGGACTATTGGTTGTGTCGGCGTATTGTTTTACATATTCCATGTAGTTTTTATTGATAGTACGCAAGTCTTTTTCGGCTTCCTGAAGCAGGGAGTCGTGTGAGGGTTTGGCACGAATAGAGTCCATGATGACTTTCATGGTTTGTAGGTCACTAAGGTTTTCGCGTAGGTGCACGAGGAAGGTTTTCATAGATTCGCTTCCGGCACTTCCTGTTACGGAATAGCTTTCGAGCTGATTCCAATCGGCTTTGATTTGAGCTTTATCGCCGGGTGCTAGTACAAGCAGTATGTATTTGTTTTTTTCGAATCGAATACGATATAAGGCTTCTTCTTTGACCTTGATATTGATACTGAATGAGCCGTCGGTATGGGTGGATGCGCTGTCCACAAAAATATTTTGGTCTGGGGCAAGTTCTTCAATTCGAAAACGTTGTACCGGCATATTATCGATTTGGCCTTTGATGCTTACACCATTGGTACAACTGAGTAAGAGAGTAGATATCAGGATGGATAAAAATAAAATCTGTTTCATATAATGGTACAAAAATAGTGGAAATTTGGGAGTTCTAATCATTAGTGTATCATGTAAATCTGCATTACTTGGTTTTGTGATGACACATAGTATATACAGAGAAGCCACCAATTAGGTGGCTTCTCTGTAGTGTATTGCAAGGTTATTTATTACTGTTGTGTTTTTTGGAATCGTAGTACTTTAGCTTCATTACCGTCCGTAACGATGATTGAGTATACTCCGCTTGCCAAATGCTGAACCGGGATGTTTACTTTTTTCGTTTCGTTGTTTAGGTCTATAATACTAGAGTATACCAGTTTTCCTACCGCATCTATCATTCTGATTTGATAAGTCATCTCGTCTGGAGTGCTAATCGATAGTACTGTTTGATCGCTGGCAGGATTCGGATACAATGCAATTTCTGATGTTGATTTGCACTGTATACTTGCAAAGCGTACCGCACTGTATTCTTGTTTGCCATCTATATCTACTATATTCAAGCGATATTCGTAGCGACCTTCGCTCAATGCTGTATCATTGTAGCTATAGTGTTGTACTGTTTGACTATTACCTACTGCGCTTACTTCGCCGATCTTCTCAAAATTACCTTGAGTCGTTTTACGCTCTATCGCAAAGTGAGATACATTGAGCTCTTGCGCTGTAACCCATTCCAATTTCGCACTACATGAGCTGGTAAGAACTCCAAAACTGGTCAATGTAGCCGGCAATGGAGCATTAGGCTTAATAATCGTTATATACACTGTAGCTGTATCACAGGCTACCGGTATGCCATTATCACATTTACTGTAGATGAATTGATCCGGTCCATCATAATCCGTGTTGGGTGTATAAGTAAATGTTCCATCGGCATTAAAGACTACTGTACCATTTGCCGGATTTGTTACCTGTGTAAACGTCACATCATCATTTTGTGGATCAGTGTCATTCAAACCTACATTGCCACTCACCGGAACGTTTAACCTAGTTGTGTAGGCATCATCATTCGCATACGTTTGATTAACAGATACAGGTATAGGCAATATGTCTATGTATACATCAGCAGTATCACATGCCACTGGGCTACCATTATCACAGATGTAGTACGTAAATACATCGGTCCCAAAATATCCGGGATTTGGCGTGTACGTCACAGTACCATTGGGATTCAACACCACTGTACCATTGCTCGGATTTGATATCAAGGTTGGAGTACCTATCATATCATCTTGGGGATCACTATCATTGCATAGTATACAAATACTTACCGGCGTGTTTAATGGCGTAGTTGCATGATCGTCTTGTGCGATTACTGTATTGGTACCTAATTTATAGGCTGGCGATACGATAATCGTCAAGGTAGTTGTATCACACAGATTTACAGGTGCAGGACTACATACGATATACTGAACGCTGTCTCTACCAACAAAATCCGGATTTGGTGTATAGGTATAGGTACCATTCGGATTCAATACCAATGTCCCATTACTCATACTTCCTAATTGTGTAAAGGTACTACCAGGTATCACATTATCATTCGTCGCTACACTTCCACTTACAGGTACATTTACCGTCGTCTGATTGATATCTGGATTCGCATCCTGCAATGGTTTCGTTATTGTAATATATGCTGTCGCCGTATCACATGCTACCGGAATGCCGTCATCACATTTACTATATACAAATTGATCAGGACCGGTATAACCAGGATTAGGAGTGTAGGTAAAGCTTCCATCGGGATTCAATGTGAGCGTACCATTGCTTGGACCAGTGACTAAACTGAAGCTCACATTATCATTTTGAGGATCTGTATCGTTCAAACCTACATTACCATTTACAGGAGTATTGATGTTGGTTGAATAGGCATCATCATTCGCATATGTCTGATTATTTGTAATTGGATTTGGCGTAATCGTTACATAGGCATAGGCTGTATCACACGCTACCGGAATACCATTGTCACAGATAAAATATTGATAAACATCATTTCCTACATAACCCGGATTAGGTGTATATGTTACTGTACCATTTGGATTAACTACTACTGTACCATTTGAAGGATTTGATATAATAGTTGGGTTACTAAGTGTATTACCCTGCGGATCACTGTCATTACATAGCAAACACATAGTCACAGGAGTATTAATCGGTGTTGTCGCATGATCATCTTGAGCTATCACCGTGTTCCCTAAATTATTGTAAATAGGAGTAACTATTATCGTAAGCGTGGTCGTATCACACAAATTCACCGGAGCCGGACTACATACTACGTAACTGATACTATCTGTACCCACAAATCCAGGATTGGGAGTATAGGTATAACTACCGTCTGGATTCATTACCAAAGTACCATTGCTCATACTACCTATTGGTGTAAATGTACTACCTGGTATTACATTGTCATTCGTCGCTACACTTCCACTCACAGGGGTATTCATCAAGGTTTGATTGATGTCCGGAGTAGC
>DAIUCL010000113.1:0-9320 GCA_036846185.1 Chitinophagaceae bacterium | reverse complement strand
ATATCATGCAGTATATCCCACAGCAGTGATACCGGTGTATGTGGGTTGATAGCCACACCCGTTTTCATGCCGAGCGCACGAATTTGTTGTAGATTTCTATGCAGGTGAGGGCAAGCCTCGATATGTACACTTAAAATATCTGCACCTGCTTGCTTAAACGCCTCAGCATACTGGCCGGGCTCTTCGATCATCAGATGTACATCCAGTGTTTTTTTGGCTTCGCGCTTGATAGCTGCTATTACCGGCAAGCCAAAACTGATATTAGGAACAAAGCGGCCATCCATTACATCTAGATGAAACCAGTCTGCTTCAGAATCATTAATCATTGCAATATCCTTGCTCAGATGCAAAAAATTGGCCGAGAGGACAGAAGGAGCTATTAGTGCCATTAGGAATTATTTTTTTTTGATTGAATACGTTTCAGCGCCAATTGGCAATCTTCAAAATCGGGCGCAAATACCAAGCACTGTTCATAATCTTCTATGGCTTTTGCTTTATCGCCCATAATCTCGTAGCAGAGACCGCGATTATAGTAAGCAGCTGCATAATCTACTTTAACTTCAATAGCCATCGTAAAAAAGCGTGCCGCTTTTTCGGTCGAATCCTGTTGCAGAAGCATCCAGCCGATATTATAATAAGATTTTGGATAATTCTTGTCAATACGAATGATACGCTGAAAAACGGTTTTGGCTTCTTCAAATTTTTCTTGATTTTGCCAAAACATACCTTGTCCATAGAGGGGTTCCATATCGCTAGAGTCAGCACGATAAGCATTTTCAAAATACTTCAGTGCTACAGGGTCACGCTTGGCTTCATAGATTAGGGCTAGCTGCATATGCGCATCTACATAGCGTGGTTCGGACTGTATAGCCGTCTGAAAACTCGAAATCGCTTTGGCAGTATCCGCCATATGTTTGTAGCACATCCCTTTCAAAAAATATGCCTCCGCATTATATACATTCGTACGAAGTACCGTATTGATAGCCGCAAAAGCTTTGGGATAATCTTCCAGATAAAAGAGCATTTTAGCTATTTTCAATTGAGCTACTTCGTCTTTAGGATTAAGCTGTACGGCCTTTTGTATCCAAGGTAGGCTGCCCGAGATGTCTTTGTGCTCAAACAGTAAATCACCGATAGCACTGTGATACGCTGCCTGCATAGAATCCTTGTTTGCAGCTGCATAAAAATCCAGTAGGGCAAGCGAATCTTTGCCCAAAGTGCGCCATACCTTGCCACGCTTAAAGTACAAACTTGCATCATCCGGATTTGCTTTAATAGCCTTATCAAGGATTTGCAACTCCTCCGTACGCTCGCTCGTCTCCGTCACACCTACTTCCTGATCACCTATCCACCCACACGACGCCAAGCAACACAGCAGAGCACTTGTCATCAACCATTTATACATTCGCTATATTTTGTGCAAACCTATAAAAAATCCCTGTGATACACACAAAAAGATAGTAATTCGTTTAATATAGTACCATATTAAGGAGCCCGGCATCATCGCATCAGTCATCCACATCGGGCTCTACGCTATATCTCCCTGCAAGCTCTGCACAGACCCACTCATGGCAGGGAGGATGCCGCTGCGATCCCGGCTATACCTCATCGTCATATTCTACTATCATCTTCCTTCGCACGATACCGCTCCGTACCTTCATATAATTTCTATCGCAAATACTGTATCAAAACAGCCTTATACAAACTATCTTTGCTCCATGCCTCATATCACAATCACTTCAGATTTTGGAAGTAGCGCTGCATCCATCGCAGCAGTGAAAGGTAAACTATATCGTAACTTGCCCGATGTCCTCATCACCGATATCAGTCACAGCATCAAGCCATTCGATTTGCAGCAGGCGGCCTATCTTTTTCAGCAGACCTACACTCACTTTCCCGACAATACCTTTCATTTCATACTCAATGATTTGTATTCAGACCCACACAATCAATTGCTCTACGCCTACGAAAACAAACAACATATTTTTTGTGCCAACAATGGACTGATGACCTTACTATTCAACGAAAGACCAGCCGAAATATTCATTCTCGAAGATAAACCTCCTCAATACGATTATCTTCACATCTTAGACGTATTTATAGACCAAGTATTATACGCCCTTCAAAACGTTCGGATGGGTATTCGTCATGCACATGTAAGCGAGCTTATCATTCGCTCACCTTTGTTGCCTACGATATCGCCCAATATGATAGAGGTACAAGTGCTGATGATCGATCATTTCGGCAATATTATATTCAATATTCAACGAAAATCTTTTGAAGAAATACGAAAAGGCCGACACTTTGCCATCCGATTCATGCGCGACGAAGAGATAAATACAATAAGCCAATACTATCATGATGTGCCGGAAGGAAACAAACTATGCCTCTTTAATGCAAGCGGATACCTAGAGATAGCAATCTATAAAGGCAATGCCGCTATGCTCCTAGGTATGAAAGAATCAATCGGTCACAACACATTTTATAATACCGTCAAAATATTCTTTGAATGATACGAATAGTACGTCTGAGTTTTAAACAAGAGCATGTCAAAGATTTTTTAACACTATTTGACGAGCGAAAAGAACGAATACGTTCTTTCGAAGGATGTCAATACCTCGAACTCTGGCAAGATAATGAAAGCCCCAATGTGTTTTATACCTTCTCCCTTTGGCAAAGTCCCGCGAGTTTGGAATCATATCGTATTTCAGCCATATTTCAAGACACATGGAGCAAAGTAAGTATATGGTTTAATGAAAAACCCAAAGCATTTTCAGCCAATTCCCATACCAAAATACATTGAAGACACATTTCCTATACCCAAGCTATGAGCAAGAATTGGCGAGGATGATACCCTCGCATGTTGTATTGCTGTCCGATGCCAATACGAATGGATATTGTGTGCCATTGCTAAAGCTACTGGTACCCACTCTAACGTATGCAGATGCTATCGTGATTCCGCAGGGCGAGCTTCACAAAAACGAAAATACACTCTTTTTCATCATACAACAATTGGCAGATCTCCGTTGTACCCGATCTACAATGCTAGTCTGCGTAGGTGGCGGAGTGCTCTGTGATATAGGAGCCTTTGCCGCATCAATATTTAAACGAGGGATTCCGGTAGCATTGATTCCTACTACCTTGCTCAGTATGGTAGATGCCGCTATTGGTGGCAAAACAGGAGTAGATGTGGGTATGATAAAAAATATGATAGGTACTTTCTATGAACCAATGTGGGTATATACTAATCCTCTATTTCTAAATACCTTACCGCAAGCAAAAAAGAAAGCAGGAATTGCTGAAATCATAAAACATGCCTTGCTGCACTCCACTGAAAGTTGGTCTGTGATTAGTAATGCAGCTGAACACTATTATTATGAATTGACTTCTATACAGCAATCGCAAACTTTCAAGAAGTATATCGTATCACAAGACACAAAGGATACGGGAGCGAGACAGCAACTGAATCTTGGACATAGTATCGGCCACGCATTAGAAAGCTTGTATATGACCAAAACAAATGCACTGACCCATGGCGAGGCTGTAATGGTAGGCTTGCATCTAGAATTGTTGCTCTCCGAAGAGTTGCTTCAATTCCCCTCGCTCTATGTAGTACAATTCATCTCTTTGAAAGATAGATTATTTCCGCACTTGTCAAGCCTAAATTTTACCTTTGAAGAAATACGCCCTCTGCTATTGCAAGATAAAAAAAATACGAATTGTATTCGAATGAGTCTGTTGCAAGACATAGGTAAGCCCGTATGGGGAGTAGACGTATCGGAAGAAAAAATAAAAAAAGTCATATATGCGAATTATAAGTAATGGTACAGACATAAAAGGTAAAGTGTCTTTACCGGGTTCTAAAAGTATCAGTAATAGAATATTATTGCTTCAGGCATTGAGTGGTTCCAAATATCACATCGAAAATCTTTCGATGAGTAACGATACGCATCTGATGGAAAAGGGTTTGAAAGCATTATCAGGGATAGAAAACATGGTCACTGTCGATTGTGAGGATGCTGGTACTGTATTACGTTTTTTATTGGCATACTGCGCTATTCAAGAAGGTAAGAAATCTGTATTAAGCGGTACACAAGTTCTATTGCAGCGACCTATTGATCCACTAATAAAAGCTTTGCAACATTTGGGCGCTGATATAAGTAGAGATAGTAATGGAAATATTCATATCGAAGGTCAAAAGCTCAAAGGGGGAGAGCTTCAAATCCATACAGATCATAGTAGCCAGTTTGTATCGGCATTATGTATGATAGCTCCTTATATGCAAGATGGGCTTACCCTGAGGCTTGAGGGTGAAATGGTATCGATGCCTTATGTAGAAATGACCTTGAAACTAATGGCCGATGCAGGTGTGAAGAGTCAATGGGATGGTGACGTGATTAGTATAAAAGCGGGTCGCTATCATGCCGAATGCGATTTCCGAGTTGAGTCTGATTGGAGTAGCGCTTCTTATTACTATGCCATGGCTTGTATAGCAGATAAGCTATCTATAGACTTGGCCGGACTGCTTTTGGATAGTGTGCAGGGTGATGCATATGTAGTAGAATTAGGAGTCAAGTATGGAATTACGACTGAAGCCATTGAGGGTGGTATTCGTATCCAAAAAAGCCATGAGCCATCTGCTAATTCACTACCCCTACAACTGGATTTTAAAAATTACCCCGATTTAGCCGTTCCATTTATCGTAGCTTGTGCTATTAAATATCCAAGTACAAGGATAGTGGGTATAAATCATCTAGTATATAAAGAAAGTAATAGGATTGCCGTATTAAAATCACAGCTTCAGAAATGTGGAATTGCACTTTTGTTTGAGCAAAATTGTATCTATTTCAAAAAAGAACATGTTGTTTACACCAATGCACTTTTACCCATGGAGACATTTAAAGATCACCGTATAGCGATGAGTCTTGCTCTATGTAGTATGCTGGGGCGTGGAATAGAAATTGATGATGCACAATGTGTTCGAAAATCATACCCCTGCTACTGGGCACAGTTGGCATCATTAAATTTTAGTGTATTTTAAATACGAGCGTGATAAGTTGTAGCTATAAATGAGATTAGTCTAACTTAATAAAATAGTTGTACATACCTTGAAAATTAGGGTAGATGCCTTCGATCTGAAACTCTTTTTCGCCAGACGAAAATACTTTTTCTAATTCTAAAGCATCTTTGACTTCACGGTCATTGACTCTAGTGATGACAAATGTTTTTTTCATGCGTGTTTGTTTGGCTATAAGTCCACTTCCCTTGATGTCGGCTATGTATACTCCGGATTTGATACGCAAATTGCGCAGGTCATTTGCAGTAAGGTCTTTGACTTGAATGCCTAGAAGATTAAATGCATCTACTTTGACAATGTCTGTGTTTCCGAGTTTGTTTTTGAAGTGAATGTTTTTGATTAACTCTTTTCCATTACGAAGAATTGTAATAGTCGATTCGTCGCCGGGTCTGAATTGGGCTATTTGTTCTGTCATTTCAGGGCCGGTTTTTACAACTTTATTTCCAATTTTTATGATAAAGTCACCTTCTTTGATACCTGCTTTATCAGCGCTACTACCTTCATATACTTGGTTGACATAGACGCCATCGATTTTGTCTAATCCCCAAGCTGAAATTTGTTCTGGAGTGGCATTGCGACGGTCAACATATCCCACACCCAGATAAGCTCTTTGTACATTGCCATATTTGACCATATCAGCTACTACTTTGCGTACTATATTGGATGGTATAGCGAAGGAGTAGCCGGCATAAGAGCCTGTAGGAGATGCAATAGCCGCATTGATACCTACGAGTTCACCACGAGCATTGACGAGGGCGCCACCGCTATTGCCTGGGTTGACAGCTGCATCGGTTTGTATAAAGCTCTCGATGGCATTGGCGCCACTTTTGCTTTGGTTAATACCGATGTTGCGGTATTTGGCACTTACGATGCCCGCAGTTACGGTGGTTTCGAGTGTGAGAGGATAGCCTACGGCTAGTACCCATTGACCTAGTTTTACGTCGTCGGAGTTTCCATATGGTATGGTGGGTAAATTATTGTCGTCTATTTTCAAGACAGCTAAATCGCTAGAGGGGTCTTTGCCTATGACTTTGGCGGTGTAAGATTTCTTGTTGTTGAGTATAACGGTGACATTGTCTGCATTTTCAACTACATGATTGTTGGTAACGATATAGCCATCATTGCTAATGATGACACCAGAACCGCTCGACTGTTGTGGCTGCATGTAGGATCGTGGCCCAGATCCACCGCCGCCAAAGAATTGGTCAAAAAAATCATCAAAAAATGGATTTCGATTTTGGACTATTCGAGCTTTCATTTCGGTTTTGATGTGTACTACTGCTTTGCTGGAGCGTTCTGCCGCATCTTCCAGATTGATATATCCTGAGCCGGAAGACTGTGGGTAATCATCTGTAGGAGTATAATTAGCATAATGTACATTATTGTTTGCCGGAGTTTCGTACGAAGTGATAAGTGGGTGTGGTGAATTGTATTTGTTGGCAATAGCTAAAGTGAGAAGGGTAGTGCCAGCTGCTAGTATTACTATGCCTATTGTGCGTTTCATAGTGTGTTATTTTTTGAATTACAAAAATACAGGTATGAATATTTTAGTTGAATTAGTTTGTAAATTTTTTAACAGCCAAAATAGCGTTAATGAAGTTGAGTTTGCGGTAGTATCGGCGGCCGGATAGAAGCGGATACCCCGCAGCTGCAAAGGCTAGTGATACCCACGATGCAGGAGCGGCGGAACAGAGCTACCTGCATCGTGGAGTATCACAGCCTGCGCAGTGAGGAGTAGTAGCGAATAGCCGTGCATGCCCCAAATGAATTTATTTGGTGAAGGGGTTGGCGAATTTTTTGTCTTGAGCGAGTTCGTAGTCTGTGAGAGTTTCGAGGAAGGCTATAAGAGCTTTTTTTTCGGTGGAGGAGAGATTCATCGTAACGGGGGTGAGGGAGGGTAGCTGCTGTAGGTGTGGGTCGAGATTGGGGTTGGGGAGAATACCGTGGTCGTAATGGTCAATGACGGCTCCTATGCCTTTGAGGGAGCCATTGTGCATAAATCTGCTTCGAAGCATAACACTTTTGAGAGTAGGGGATTTGAATTTTCCTTTGTCGGCTTCGTTTTGGGTATGGGTGTATATGCCGGGGTCTTTATTGTCGATTTGTAAGCCATTGTTGCGGGCGGCATCGGAGATATAGACCTCGGTATTGTGGCAGCCGGCACAGTTGACGGCAAGGTTATTCATGAATATTTTTTTTCCAAGATTTTCTTCGGAAGTGAAGCTGTCAAAATCTTTTTGAGAGCCACTAGAGGATGCGAGCGCTTTGTCGTATTTGGAACGATAGGAAATGATACTGCGGACAAACTGGGCGAGCGCTTTAGCGATGCGGTCGGTATTGATCTGCTGGTCTCCGAAGGCTTGGGTAAATAGGTAGGGGTAGTAGGGGCTTTGTCGGAGTCGCTGTAGTAGTAGAGGAATGTTCATATCCATTTCAATACTGTCGAGTATAGGTTGGATGACTTGGTCTTCGAGTGTTTCGGCCCTTTCGTCCCAAAAGAATCGACCATTGTGATAGTATCGGGTGTTGATGAGTGACATGGAATGTCGGTGTGTGCGTCCTCCGTGTGCGCCTATGCTAAATTGTGCGGTGTCGGTAAATCCAAATTCTTGTTTGTGACAGGATGCGCAGGATATGCTGTGATTGATAGAGAGTTGTTTGTCGTAAAATAATACTCTGCCTAGTGTGGCTCCCCAGTCGGTGATGGGATTGTGAGTAGGGGTATTGTCTTGATGGGTGATAAATTGATTATTGAAAAAGGCAGGTAAGGGAGGTTTGGCGTAGTTGTAGGGTGTGTTGGGGATATCGATATAGGTGTGCCAGTCATACTTATCGGGTTGGAAAGCGGGGTCTTTGCTGCATGAAATTTCAAAAAGTATAATTAATAGAAGCAGAGATGGTACTCGGAGGGCTTTCATATTTCAAAGATACGAAAAGTTTTGTTAGTAGATATTTACGTTTATTAGAGCGACTTATTATATATATTAAAAAAACATATGTTTAATAAACTATGAACAAACAATAAAATGTGTTAAAATTACTTTATATTTATGAATATATATTGTATGTTTACACTTATATAAGCCAAAATGGATATATTAATAGTTGTTTTAATTGCACATGTGGTATTCGGTAGCTTGGGTTTGCTGAGCGGAACAATAATCTTTTTTTTGAAGAAAGGAGATAACAGGCACAAAGTAATAGGTCGTGTATTTGCATGGAGTATGTATACCTCATCTATAGCTGCTTTTATACTTTCTTTGTCCAATAAGTTACCTTTTTTATTAATCATATCCGTTTTTACGTTGTATATGACATATACCGGTTGGCGATATTTGCGCATTCGCAAAAGAATAATGTTTAACAAATTGAAACTCAAAGATTGGGCAGTGCCCGCTGTAATGGGGGCTTTTAGTATGGCTTTGTTAGTGAGAGCGCTGTATGCATTATCCGTTCAGAACCAATTCGGATGGGTCATGTTGTTTTTTTCTGCATTGAGCCTCATGATGGTGATACAAGACTTGAGGGTGTTTTCGGGTAAAGTAGATGCTAAAAACTTTCATCAGTTGATGCATATTCAGCGTATGATAGGGGCTTATATAGCTTCAATAACTGCTTTTTTGGTGGTGAATACGAGTGAGAAAATAGAGTTGCCATTTTGGGTAATTTGGATAGGGCCGACATTAATTATGATGATACCTATGACTATTTGGCTTCGAAAATACAAAGTGCCATTGGTGCAGAAAAATGAGGATGGGGTGAAAGAATACTCATTGCCAAGTACGAAGGATGATGAAGATTAGCTTTGGGGAGTGAATAATTATTGGGCAATATTTGTTTTTGTTTCCCTGATAGTTCTTGGTTCATGGTAAGAACGATAGGTAAGAACAGTGTGTTTGAATAGGATTAATCTATATCTGTGAGAAATAATATTGTATTTTTCTAAAAAACAAATGGAATACTGTTATCAATATTGGCGGTGAACCCTTATTTTTGTCGCACTTAAGAACATTATGCCCACACACTTTTATTTATTTTTGAGTTTGGCTCTCTTTTGCATTGGCATTATGGGAGTACTGATGCGGCGCAATGCCATCATCATATTGATGTGCATAGAGCTTATGCTGAATGCAGTCAATCTTTTGTTGGTTACCTTTAGCAAAATGCACAATGATGCATCGGCGCAGATATTTGTCTTTTTTATTATGGTAGTGGCAGCGGCTGAGGTCAGTGTGGGCTTAGC
>DAIUCL010000112.1:0-9534 GCA_036846185.1 Chitinophagaceae bacterium | reverse complement strand
GGGATATACTGCATGATATAGATGTTGTATGCATGATGAGCGTGAATCCGGGGTTTGGAGGTCAGGCTTTCATTCCGCATACGATCGAAAAAATCAAGCAGCTTCGCAGCGAAATTGACCGAAGAAAACTCAACACGCTTATTGAAATAGATGGAGGTGTAACCTTACAAAATGCCGGTGATATCAGTGCGGCGGGTGCAGATGTATTAGTGGCCGGCAACACCGTGTTTTCTACCCCCGACCCTTTGGCTACCATAACCCAGCTCAAACAACTTAGCGCAAAGTAGCATGCACAGGCTCAAAGCGATACTCACCATTATCCGTTTTCCGAACTTGGTATTTATCATGCTCACTCAGTTTTTATGCTACTATTTCATAGTTCGCGAAGGGGTGCATACAGCTAGCTTCAGTACGCTGAGCTTAATTTTGTTTGTAACAGCTACAACTCTTATAGCGGCTGCAGGATACATTATTAATGATTATTTTGATATGGGCACAGATCATATCAACCGACCGGAGCGCGTTACGATCGAACGTACATTTAAGCGACGACATGTAATAGCTGCCCATATCGGCCTCAATTGTATAGCACTACTCATAAGCGCGTATATTGCTATACGACATGTGCAACTAAGATTTATAAGTTGGCAAATACTAAGTATTTTTTTACTTATTGTATACTCCACTACCTTCAAACGAAAACTGCTAATAGGCAATATCATCATAGGCATCCTTACTTCACTAACCCTATTTACTGTAGCGGTATACGAACCTACATTTGATCTTTGGACACCTTCTCAGCACAGAGCCAAACTGCTATGGGTGTATATCATCTTTGCTTTTCTGATAACTCTGATTCGAGAAATCATAAAAGACACAGAAGACATAAAAGGCGACGCTGCAGAAGGCTGCCAAACACTCCCTCTCGTATGGGGTATTGACAAAGCGAAGCAAATAGTATGGGGGCTTTGTACGGTATTAATATTGTTTTTGATTGGCGTGAGTATCACGTTTTGGAAATCCAATATTGCCCTATCACTATACATGATACTCTTGGTAGGAGTACCACTTATCCTGGTTATGAAGATGCTGAAATCGGCTGCTACCTCTCAGGATTTTAGACGTCTGAGCAGTTACAGTAAATGGATCACCCTATTGGGTATTACGTCTATGCTACTTCTGTGATACCGAGCTTTTTATTCGTTTCGATTTGATCATTCTCATAGCTACATGTACGACACATACGACACATACTCCAATCATACTACCAACATACACATCTAAAAAAAAATGTTGACCCAAATAAATGCGAGAGAATGCACAGCCCAATGGCAGTAAAAAAAAGACTACACTCCATTTTCTGTAAGACATTGGCAACAATAAACTCATCATCGTAAAAAAAGAAAATGCACCTAGCGTATGCCCCGATGGAAAACTCTTGTAGTAAGCACTTTTAAGCATACCAACGGTATACACAGAGGCTTCTCCATATACAGTAAGAGGGCGTGGACAATTGTAGTAAAATTTCAGACCTTGATTGAGTAGGGGCAACATTACGATCAACAAAAACAACTCTACTAAAAACTCCTTCGTGCGTAAAGATGGATAGATGAGTAATAATAATGCCAGAAACAGCGCAATATACTCCCCCTGACCCAAGAAGGTAAAAAATATCATGACATAATCCAATACAGGGTGTGATAAAGAATTGATAGCAAAAAATAATTGATCTGTGCTGTACAAGAGCATCAGAAGAGCCCCTACTGCAAACCACAACACTGCCAACAGAAGAAATAGACGGTGCATTGAGAGGAACTCGATGACCTTACTCCACCAAAGCCCACTCATTGTTTACCCGTTTTAGTTTTCCGAATTACCTCTCTTAGTTTTTGCCAGGATCTAAAATACCACTCCTGATTAAGCAGTGGTGAATCTGTATTGGCTTTGTACATCAGAAAGCTTCCTATCAATGCCAACACCAAAGATGGCGACCACATACCCACAAATACCGGCACCACCATTTCGCGCGCTATCTTCTCCCCTATCGTGTACATGAAATGATATAAGACAAAAAAGCTGACTGCGGCTATGAATGGCGCTCCCATACCTCCCTTGCGGATGATAGAACCTAATGCCGTACCTATCACAAACAATAAGATGCAGGCAAATGGTATCGTGTATCGCTTGTGCAATTCTATATAATTATCCGTCAGGCTCATGTATTGCAAGTTTACATTCTGCTTATTCACTTCCAGCATACTCTTTACACTTCGCACAGAGATCTCTGCTGCTTGCATGGTGAGTCGCTTCACACTATCACTAAGTCGGTTGTAAAAATAGGAAGTATCAATTGCTGTAGGTAAGTTGATTTTTTGTATCATCGTATCGCGTCGTACTGCGGATAGCTGCACCATCAGCAATTCTTTATTGGCATACAACTGCCGTGCTATCTGACGTTTCTGTGTATCGATTAGATTGGCTATCTGCCCGGCGGTCATCACATCTTTCAGATTTTTAAAATAGCTCTCATCCGTTTGGGGCATTTTAAAATCACTGAGGTCAAATATCTTTTTCCAATAGCCAAATCCCACCCTTATTTGTTCCAATTCATTTTTATCTTTCACTTGTTTATTTTCATAGCGCCAGCCATTCTGCAGTTCAAATACCAGATAACGTTTATCATCAGTCACATACATTTTACCTGTTTCGGCCACCGTTATTTTATCGTTGCCTCTGCCAGACCTATGATCATAAATTTTGATATCGTTCACCGTTTGTCCGTCGGACTCTTTGGAAGAGATATAGATTGTATGATTCGGTATATCACGATAAAAACGGCCTGCCTTTATGGCTACCACCGGCTTTTTGTTGCTGATATCGTACAGCAAGCGTTTGGCCTTGAGCTGTGCCTTAGGTATCACATGGTTGTTAAAAAAAAAGGAGGCCACCGTGAGTATGCTGATAAAATAAAACAAAGGACGTGCAAAGCGGGCGATAGATATACCTGAGGATTTGACCGCCACCAACTCTGAGCTCTCGCCCAAATTACCAAAGGTCATAATAGAGGCAAATAGAATACCTAGTGGCAAAGCAATAGGCACCAGGGTGAGCGATAGCAAACCCATAAACTGTAAGATAGTCATTGCATCAAGCCCCTTACCGATAAACTCATCGATCCACACCCACATGAACTGCATGATGAAAATAAACCATGTAACCATAAATGCCCCCACAAATGGAGGCAAAAATGCTTTGATGATGTATTTACCTAATCTGATATCGAATGAAATTAGTTGACAAGCCGAAAAATCAAAAGTACGCTACAGTCCACAGTCATTCAAAAAGTACTTATAGATTTAAAAAAAAATTACCGAATCGACCAGCATTTTGCGTGCCAACTACTTCTCCCTGCACCTTGCTAATGATGTGATAGTGTGATGACTATTTTTTGGGAGCTCATCGTCCGGTAGCAATCTCAGCCACTTCGAGCTCTCCGTTTGTATCTCTTGTGCCTCTGATGGGCACAAGAGGATACCACTGCGATCTCGGCTAAGGTTCATCGTCGTATAGTTTCATCATCTTTTTTCAATACGACGACATCTTTTCATAACTACTTTATGAGGCTTGAAAGGTGCTTCTGCCAGAAGCACAGATTCAAATTGTGGCGATGATTACTGAAAGTGTCGTTGTAGATCTATGCATCTAATGACTTATATCTGCTTCTTGTAGGATACATTTCTTGATGACACGAGGTATCGTAGCGGCAACGATTGTAGTGGATAGCCCGCACGGCCAAATACGAAGAGATGCAGGGAGTAGCCGGGGCGGAGGCACGGAGCCACAGCTACGACCATGCAACTCTCGTATCTTGGCCGGCGGACTAGCAACGGAAAGCGTGTCTGCCGCCCACAAAAAAAAGTGGACAACATGCATACTTTCGTACACCGTGAGAGTCCATCTTACTACTGAAATTTGAAATGATTATCGACTAGCCCTGTATCAAAAAGGAAATCAGCAACATACGTGTGGTGATACGATCGATCGCTTTGTTGGTAGGGTCGCCTACATCGCGCAGCAGACTATTGCCCAGCCCATTACTCACCTTGATTTCGGGTGCAAATATGAAGTTGGGGTAGTAAAATTCAAAGCCCAAGCCCATATTGTAGCCATAGTCAAAGGGCTTAATCTTGATTACATCGTCCAGTCGACGAGAGCGGGCATTGGAGTTAAAATCATAGTCGAGTTTCCCTCCCGCACATACATAAAATCGAAAATTTTGCTGGCGGTCAGATTTGAATTTGAATTCTACAGGCAGGCTAAATAGAACGGACTCAAAGTAGTTGCTCAATACATCACCATTCTGCACGGTGAAGTCGAGCCCTTTTTCGCGGAGCATAAAGGCAGGCAAGGTGCGTACATCTACAAAACTAGACAAACGCAGATTGCCAACGATGCCCAACTGAAATCCCGGTTTCCAGCTGGGTGTAATGTTGCGTATGGTATCATTTTCAATAAAGTATGCCGACTGATTGAGTCGGTATTGTGCGGCATTAAACCCTAGCATGATACCAAAATAATAGGGTTTATCCTCATGCTCAGGATTGTTGATACGCTCATTTTGAGCAAAAACAGAATGACTAATACAAAGTATCAGCAGCGACAGCACTACTTGCTGCCCAGATAGATAGAAGCGATACCAAAGGTTTGGGGTTTGCATAGGGGCTTTTTGAATCCTGTTTTTTGCAATATTACGCACATTTCTTCACCTTCCGGAAAAACAGCAACAGAATTTGGCAGATAGGTGTAGGCATTATGGCTCTTACTAAAAAGCCTACCAATGAGCGGCGTGATATAGCTGAAGTAAAAATGATAGAGTTGCTTGAATGGAAATCGCTTTACTTTAGAGAATTCCAATATCACGAGTTGCCCACCCGGCTTGAGCACTCGGTGTATCTCTGCCAAGCCTTTGGATAGATTTTCGAAATTGCGCACTCCAAAAGCCACAGTGACGGCATCAAAGCTATGATCGGGAAATGGAATATTCTCACTATCGGCCTTTATAAGCTCTATGAGATAATCACTACCTTGTGTTTTTACTTTTTGTTTTCCTACCTCGAGCATCTTGGCTGATAGATCGATCCCTACAATTTTAGTAGGCTGAAGCGCCCTCAATGCCAGTGCCAAATCAGCAGTTCCTGTAGCTACATCTAGTATGATTTGGGGTGAATGGGGCTTGAGCAGTTTGATCACTTTTTTTCGCCACAGCACATCGATGCGGAAAGAAAGAAGTCGATTCAGCATATCATAATTGGGAGCTATGTCATCAAACATATTCTCAACTTGCTGTTTTTTGCCCAATGTAGACGTGCTGTCTGGTACTATACTCGTGCCCATAGCTAGCGAATATACAGCAGTGGTGTGATTTACGAAATTGAAATTACCAAAAGGGTATATATATTTCTTACATTTGTAAGGTGGAAATCAAAAAAGCAGTCTTTGTTATCAGCAATACCGAATTGGAAAAATGCCCCAAACCTACCTTACCGGAGGTGGCTTTTATTGGGCGAAGTAATGTAGGCAAATCGTCGCTTATCAATATGCTGGCCAACAAAAAAGATTTGGCGAAAGTATCGGGTACACCGGGCAAAACCCAACTTATCAACCATTTTTTGATGAATGATAGCATGTACTGGGTCGATTTGCCGGGCTATGGCTTTGCCAAAGTAGCCCAAAAAAAGAGAGCAGAATGGACCAAAATGATTTGGAACTATGTAGAAAAAAGAGAAAACCTACTCTGTCTTTTTGTACTTCTGGATAGCCGACACGCACCCCAGGAGATTGATATCGAATTTATCAACAAACTTGGAGAGAAAGGAGTACCCTTTACCCTCATTTATACCAAAACGGACAAGAACACCCAAAAGGAAGTCGCTCTCAATATCAATGCCATGAAAGAAGCCTTGGCCGAAAAATGGGAAGAGATGCCCGACATATTGCTCACTTCAGCTACCAAACGAAGTGGAAGAGATAGAGTACTGAACTATATAGCACAGGTAGCTCAGCGATTTTATGCAGACAAAAAATGATATTTTTTGGTCTAAAATGAATTAAAATTATGATTTTGATAAAAATGGAACTAATTTTAGGCGCAAATTTTATGCTCAACATGAAGAAAGTGATTTTTAGCTTGGCCGTCCTCCTTTCAGGACTTGGATTAACTGCACAGCAATACTATCCAATCGCTGACCCCTGCGACCCCGACAAAGTATATGAAAAGATGCCCTATGCGGCTCATGAATATCTCTGTGTATACAAATTACGTATCACCAGCCAAGCATTCAATCGAATACCACTCGAAGTACTTCGCTACCGCAATATTCGTGAACTCACCTTACAAAATGCCAATATAAGCGAAGTACCCTTGGACATCTATCTTCTTGACCAGCTCGAAGTATTAGATCTGTCCAATAATAATCTCTCTTCGATCCCATCTACCATAGGTGAGATGAAAAAATTGCGCAAACTAATATTGCGAAACAACAAAATTACCACACTTCCTAATGCCTTATCGGCATGTACCAATTTGGAAGAAATTGACATTACGGGTAATCCAATCAGCTCTCTGCCCGATGAGATTGCCAGCTTACAAGCACTCACAGCTTTTAAATTTAGCGGAAACGAAATCAAAGATCCCAAATTGCTACTTCAGATTATCCGCCAGATGAAAAATATCACTCACCTCGACTTGAGTGGTTGTGGTCTTAATTTTGTCCCTTCTGATGTACGCCACCTTCGTAATCTTCGTGAGCTAAACCTATCTAATAACAATTTACACTTTTTACCTTCCGAACTTAGCAATCTTACCAAATTAGAAAAACTAATTATTGGCGATCCGGCACATCCCGGCAACAAAATCTTTGATTTGCCAGCCTCATTTGTCAATCTCAAAAAACTTCGCTCATTTCATGCTTGCAACAATGCTTTCGAAGAATTCCCTATGGTGCTTACCACCATGGACGGACTTGCCGAAGTAGACCTAAGCAACAACAAATTACAGTCCTTGCCTGCAGAAATAGGTATAATGAAAAACCTCAACAAACTAAATGTTAGCAATAATCAACTCACCGATGTACCAGTCGAACTCAGAGAGATGAGCAAACTGACTCAGTTCGATTATGCAGGCAATGCATTTGATGGCGCCATTGAACAAAAAATTATGGCATTGATGACCGGAACCTATGTAGAACCCACTCCGGCTCCTACACCGAAAAAAGTCATCAGAAGAAAACCAGTAAAACGAAAAAAATAATCATTTTTTAAAAAAGTCGCGAATAGCGACTTTTTTTATCACAATACGGTACAATCGTGAACAGAGAACATATTATACAACTTGGTCAAAAAACAGTACAAAGTGAAATCAGTGCTCTAGAAGCATTAGTACCCCTCATAGGTACCTCATTTGCCTCTGCCGTAGAGCATATTCATTCATCCAGTGGCCGTATGATCATCAGCGGTATAGGAAAGAGTGCCCTCATAGCCCAAAAAATTGTAGCCACGATGAATAGCACCGGCACCCCTTCACTTTTTCTACATGCTGCTGATGCCATCCATGGCGACCTCGGCATGATACAATCCGAAGACATTGTCATGCTCATTTCCAAAAGTGGCGAAACACCCGAAATCAAAGTACTTGTACCATTAATCAAACAGTTTGGGAATACGCTTATCGCACTTTGTGGCAACCAACACTCTTATTTGAGCAAAGAGTCCAATTACTTCATCGATACTACGGTAGCTGAAGAAGCCTGCCCAAACAATCTTGCACCCACCAGCAGCACCACCGCACAGTTAGTTATAGGAGATGCAATGGCTGTTTGTTTATTAAGCCTGAAAGGATTCAAACCAGAAGACTTTGCCAAATATCATCCGGGAGGATCTCTTGGCAAACGGCTCTATCTCAAAGTATCTGACCTATGTGCAAGCAATGCAGCACCCTATGTAGCACCCGACACGCCCATGATAGCTCTTTTACTTACTATCACAGAAGGACGCTTGGGTGCTTGTGCTGTAGTGGACTCCCACCAAGGCATACTTGGCATAGTTACCGATGGCGATATTCGTCGTAGCTTAGCTACTCATAATGGACAAACTAATGTACTAGCAAAAGATATCATGAGCAAAAACCCAAAAACAATTGATAAAGACGAGTTGGCAGTAAATGCACTTCATCTTATGCGAGAAAACAATATAACTCAATTATTAGTGTGTTCCAGTCATCACTACAATGGTATCATCCACCTACATGACCTACTTAAAGAAGGTATCATATAATCATTTACACATATTATATTTTTTTAATCTTTTAGCAATACAACAGATATACTTAGTATTATGCACTTCCCGACCAATATACGACATTTGTTAATTTTTAATAAAAATATAATCTTTTTATAATAATTAACCTCAAATATTTTTGTAGTATAAATCTTGGGGCTATTTTCGCATTAATTCTCGATTATTCGAGAAAACTTGTTTTTCATAGGTTGATTTGGTTAGGGGTTATAGCAGTCTTTGCTTTTCTAAGCAGGGACTGTTCCTTTTTAGGACCATCCATTATAACTTTGAGCAAATATCCATACTGTACATATATAAATTATTCTAAAGGTTACAGAAAATAGGGAGCCTAGCCTCTATACCTCTTTCAGCCACTTCGAGCTCTACGCTATATCTCTTACTTCCTGAAGGAAGCAAGAGGATGCCGCTGCGATCTCGGCTAATTGTCATCTTTCCGTACATAATTGATCCTCGTTGAACTAAAGTTCAAAAAATAGAGGGGAAAAAATTTAAGATTTTCGATGAATGACCACATCATCCGTAAATATTTTTTTTAATTCAGTGGCTTCATCCGGCTTCATTCTTCCTGACAGTATCAAACGTAATTGTCTTCTACGCAAAGCACCTTCATATCGCTTATGATCCTCCTCTGTTTCAGGAATTAGTTCGGGGACTTTTCGCGGACGCCCATTCGGATCCAACGCTACAAATGTCATATAAGCCTCATTAGCTAAATAGCGAAACTGTGTGGGTATATCCTCCCCATGCACTCGAAGATACACTTCCATCGATGTATTAAATGATCGAGTCACCTTAGCCTCAATGATAACTAAATTACCTAATTTTATTGGATTTTCGAAAGATATATTATCTGCTGACGCCGTTACTACCGGACAATTGCAATGACGCATGCACGCCATCGCCGCTGCAATATCCATCCAATGCATCAATTGTCCGCCCATTAAGTTACCTAAAGTATTGGTATCATTGGGCAATACTAATTGAGACATCATACTGAATGAGTCAGAGGGCTTTTTTGATTGAAGTGTCATGTGGGCAAAACTAATCTATTTATGTATCTTACAACAAATGACAACATAATATTAATGCATTAAGCAACAAACGTCTTACGTTACTGCATTATTTTAATACAAAAAAATGTACTTTTAATTCATCCTGAATCGTTACACTACCTTACAT
>DAIUCL010000111.1:0-9580 GCA_036846185.1 Chitinophagaceae bacterium | reverse complement strand
CAGTAGGACCTGATAAGACTCCACGTTCTATCGGATCTGTTGGATTTGTAATTAATAACTAAAAAAGATAATTCTCGAACTATGAGACTGATAAATAAAACGAAAACGATTTTTTCCATTGCTATGCTTGCTTGTGCTGCTGCCGTAGCACAACCCGGAGTACCTCCTCCTGCTGGTATGAATGCTGATCCTAGTGTATTAGGTGGTGCTGCAACGGCTGTGAATGACTCTTGGAAACCGTCTTTGCGACGTGATGGAGCTATAGACAGAGTGGAACATAATTATTATCTTACTCCGTGGCAGCCTATTCGTGAGGCTGATGTGCTATGGAAAAAGAGAATATGGAGAGAAATTGACACTCGTCAAAAACAAAATTTGGTTTTTCGATATCCCGGCGATGATGAGAGTGGTGGTGGAATGTATATAGAGATCCTCTTGGATGCTATTAAAAAAGCGAAAATAACTGCATTTAAGGATGATCGTTTCACAACGCCTCTTACTTCTGAAGATGTAATGGATATTTTGGTAGGTAAGCCTGATACTTCGTATATTGAGCTATTGAGTGGTGACATTGAGATGCGTGTAATTAACCCTACTTTCAATCCTGATAAAGTAACGAAATACAGAGTAAAAGAAGATTGGATATTTGATAAGAATATTGGTCGTATGGTGGTTCGTATTGTGGGTATTGCGCCTTACTTGGATCGCTTTGATGGTGACGGTAATTACCGTGGTTCTTTACCTGTTTTTTGGTTGCACTACGAAGATTTGCGTCCTATCAATATCCGATATGAAGTGTACAATCCTGAAAATGATGTGTATCGTATAACTTGGGATGATTTCTTTGAAAAAAGAATGTTTGGTAGCTATATCATTAAGTCTACAATCAATAATCCATTCCAGGATGATATCAAAAATTATAAGCAAGGTGTAGATAAATTATACGAATCAGAAGAGATTAAAGAAAAATTGTTCAACAAGGAACATGATATGTGGGTGTATTAATCCACTTGATAAAATTGAAAAGCCACTCTTTTTTGGGTGGCTTTTTTTTGTCTTTTCACATGGGTTACAGATGGATGATGTCTATTCGGACGGTGAAAACTAGCCCCGATCGAAGTGGATATCCTCTCACTGGCGGGGATTTTGTGTGGCGAAGTGAGAGATAGGAGCGAAGAGCGGGAAGGTAGATGAATACTGATGGTGGGATGAGCTCCAAGAAATTATTGGGAGCTATAATCTTTTATTTTAAATAATATTATTTGGTGTATTTTGTAAATGAAATTTTGATTTGACTAAAATCGTTTGGGCTTGTATATTTGTTATCTAATGATAGCATTTTTAAGCGGTAAGCTATTTTACAAATCACCTGCAGTTGTTGTATTGGATGTTAATAATGTTGGATATGAAGTTCATATCAGTTTGCATACGTATTCTAGAATAGAAGAATTGACAGAAGTGCGTTTGTTGACGTATATGCATGTGAAGGAGGATGGATTTACAATGTATGGTTTTTTTGATGAGGAGGAGAGGAGTTTATTTATGCACTTGATTTCGGTGAGTGGGGTAGGAGCCGGTACTGCCAGAATGATGTTGTCGAGTATGAAGCCGGACGATATCATAGCTGCTATAGTGAATGATCAGGAGAAGATTTTGGAGTCGATCAAAGGGATAGGGGCTAAGTCTGCTAAGCGGATTATTTTGGAGCTCAAGGATAAGCTTGGAAAATATCGACCCAAAAATACAGAAATGTTGGCCGTGGTAAACAATAATTTGGAGGCGGATGCGTTACAAGCATTGGTAAGCTTAGGTATAGCTCGGTCGGTAGCGCAGCAGGCTATTGGAAAGTCTGTAAAATTGTCGCCTGAGTCTGACTTACAGGCATTGATTAAAATGGCATTAAAAAATATATAGAGGAAATAGTTTTGGAAAGATATTTGGTATCGGCGTTGAAGTTTGTGGGTTTGTTCGCTATGACCTTTTTGGGTCTGGTGGTCATGAATCATGATACATTTTCCTTTGCGCATTTTGAATTGCCATTGGCGGACACACCTCAGGTGAAAAAAGATACGCTACTTTTTCCTATTGAGGATAGAGTGTCAGACAAGTATACAGAGAAGCAGTCTTCGCAGTTTAATTTGAAAGATCCCGGTAATATAAAAACGGAATTGGATTACGACCCGGATTTGCAACAGTATTCGATTACGGAGAAAATAGGTAATGAGTATTATCGAGCGCCGAGTTATATGACATTTGAAGAGTTCTTGAAATATCAGGCGGGTAAGGATGAGGATGCTTATTTTAGAAAAAGAGCGAATACCATATCGCAAATTACAAAGAAAGGCGGTACGGTGCCGAAAGTGAACTTGGGTAATGCCATATTTGACAGGATATTTGGAGGGAGCACTATTGAGATGAAACCTCAGGGAAATATTGATATGTTTTTTGGAGGCAATTGGCAGCATGTGAAGAATCCTATGATGGTGCTGAGTGCGCAACGATATGGCATATTTGATTTTGACATGAATATGAATGTCAATCTTCTGGCGAAGGTGGGTGATAAATTTAGAACGAATTTTAACTATAACACACGCGCTACCTTCGATTTTGAAAATCAACTGAAGCTTGAGTGGACAGGTCAGGATGATGATATCTTGAAAAAGATTGAGGCGGGATACATTAGTTTTCCCTTGAAAACGTCTCTTATTCAGGGTGTGCAGTCTTTGTTTGGGGTACGCACACAGATGCAATTTGGAAGGCTGATGGTCAATGCGGTTGCTTCGCAACAAAAATCAAAGAGGGAATCATTTACGATTAAAGGCGGTGCTCAAACGCAAAACTTTGCCATAGCTTGTGATCAGTATGAGGATTTCAGACATTTTTTGATGGGGCATACATTCAGAAGAAATTATAATGCCGCGCTGAAAAACTTCCCTATTATTTCTTCTTTGAACAATGTTACGCGAATGGAGGTATGGGTGACGAATAGAACCGGTATTACTGAAAATGCCAGAGATATAGTTGCTTTTATGGATTTGGGAGAGTCGCAGCCTTATCGTACGCAGTTTTCTAAAGCAAGTGCTGATGTAATGGATAATGGCTCTAATACGCTTTACCAGCAGATAATTCAAACACCTGGTAGTAGAGAGATTGGTACCGTAGTCACAGCTATGCAGTCATTGGGACTTAGAGGTAGGGTGGATTTTGAAAAAACATTTGCAAGAAAATTAAATCCTTCGGAATATTCATTTAATCCACAATTGGGCTATTTATCTCTCAACACGATGTTGCAACCGGATGATGTGGTAGGTATTGCGTATGAATACACTAACAATGGACAAGTTTTTCAAGTTGGAGAGTTTGCGCAGAATATGCCACCGGATAGCAGCAATCCCAAAATGTTGTTTTTGAAAATGTTGAAATCAACAGCTCCGGATCCTACGGTGCCTTTGTGGGATTTGATGATGAAGAATGTATATTCTCTGGGTTCTAGTGGTGTTTCAAGAAATGATTTTATACTGAATGTTTTTTATCAAGATCCTGGAGGTGGTGAAAAACGATTTCTGCCAGAAGGGCCAAAGGCTGGAATACCTCTGATATCTTTGTTGAATTTGGATAAGTTGAATAATCAAAATGATCCCCAACCGGATGGACGCTTTGATTTTGTGGAAGGAATCACGATTAATCCTCAACAAGGGAAAATTATTTTTCCGGTACTAGAGCCTTTTGGCGAAGATATGAGAGATCTGTTTGGTGGAGATCCTCAGTTGGAAAGAAAATATTTATACACTTTATTGTACGATTCTACCAGAAATATTGCGATTCAGTTTCCTCAATTCAATCGTTTTTTGATCAAAGGTTCTTATCGTTCAAATAATTCTTCTGAAATATTTCTGGGTGGATTTAATATACCTCCAGGCTCTGTGTCGGTATTTGCCGGTGGGCAAAAGTTGACTGAAAATGTAGATTATACCATTGATTATGGAATCGGAAAGCTTCGTATCATCAACACGGGTATCCTCAATTCCGGAATACCCATCAATGTATCGTACGAAAACAATGCAACTTTTGGTTTTCAAATGCAAAATTTTGTGGGGACTCGTTTTGATTATTTTGTGAATGACAATCTGAATATTGGAGGTACTATGCTTCGTCTTTCAGAACGTCCGTTCTTCAATAAAGTGAACTTTGGCGAAGACCCTATCAAAAATACAATGTTGGGAATGGATGTGAATTTTCAAAAAGATTTACCCGGACTAACAAAGCGAATCGATAGGTTGCCCATGATTTCCACCACATCGCCCTCTATGATTTTAGCCAATGCCGAAGTTGCTAAGATGATTCCGGGGCATAACCGTTTAATCAATTTTGGTGGCGATAATAATATCTATATCGACGATTTTGAAGGTACCAGAAGTGGTTACGATTTGAAACTCCCTGTCACACATTGGTCTATAGCTTCTACTCCACAAGATATCACCGATCGTTTTGGCAATGTGCTTTTTCCGGAGGCTACCTTGGTCAATAATCTTAACTATGGTAGAAACCGTGCTAAACTAGCTTGGTATAATCTCGACCCTTGTATGGCAGACCCCAAACAAAATTGTATGCCGGAACATATGCGTAAGGATACGGCTATGTTCTCGAATCATTACATACGTTTGGTACAACAACAGGATGTATTTCCACTTCGCTCCTATACCGCTTTGCAAGGTAATATGCCTACGCTGGATTTAGCGTATTATCCCAAAGAGCGAGGCCCCTACAACTTCGATGCAACCAATATCACCGCCGAAGGACAACTCTTAAATCCCGACAAACGATGGGCAGGTATTATGCGCCCCATTGATTATTCAGATTTTGAAACGGCCAATGTAGAATTTATAGAATTTTGGCTCATGGATCCTTTTATCAATAGACCCAATGACCCCGGCGGCGAGTTTTATATCAATCTTGGAAATGTATCAGAAGATATTCTCAAAGACTCACGCAAGTTTTTTGAAAATGGCCTACCCTTTCCTGTAGATCCTCAAAAAACAGATCAAACTGCTTGGTCGAAAATACCAAAATTCCAACAACAAATTACGGCCGCTTTTGATAATGACCCCAGTGCTCGTGCGGCTCAAGATGTCGGTCTGGATGGGATGAGTAATGAAGAAGAAGCACAGCAATTCTCTCAGTATCTTCAGCAGCTGGAAGCGAACTTCGGACAAACCTCCCAAGTATATCAAGCTGCAATAGCTGATCCTGCTAATGATGATTTTCACCACTTCAGAGGGCAGGATTATGACAATCAGCAATTACATGTTCTTAAGCGCTATCGCCGCTTCAATGGTACGCAGGGCAACTCTCCGGTTCAGGATAATAACGCACAATTTTCTAACTCTTTTACCAATGTGCCGGATGCAGAAGATATTAATAGAGATAATACTCTCAACGAAAATGAGCAGTATTTCTCCTATCGCATTCAAATGAAACCCAACATGAATGTGGGCGAAAACTTCATCGTCAATAAGCAAATCAAACCCGTAAAACTACCTAATGGAAATACCTCTAATGAAACCTGGTATCAATTCAAAGTGCCTATTCGTGAATATACAGACAGGGTAGGGGCTATTTCTGATTTTAGATCAATCCGTTTTATTCGACTGTTTCTTACCGGATTTCAAGATAGTGTCATCATGCGTTTCGCTCGTCTCGAATTGGGGCGCAACCAATGGCGTCGATATGAATTCTCTTTGCAAAACCCCGGTGAAATAATCCCCGAAGATGATCGTAATGCCACCATGTTCAATCTCATCTCTGTGAGTGTAGAAGAAAATAGTAGCCGTTCTCCCATACCTTATGTAGTACCTCCCGGTATTCAACGCCAACAACAGCAGGTTTCTAATGGTCAGAATATCTTGCAAAATGAGCAATCTTTATCCATTCAAGTATGTGGACTTAAAGATGGTGATGCTCGTGGTGCATTCAAAAATCTGGGTATGGATCTGCGTCAGTTCGAACGTATTCGTATGTTTATCCATGCCGAAGCGATGGATGTGTCGCCTATCAAAAAAGGAGATCTCAGAGCCTTTATTCGTCTTGGTAGTGATTTTGTATCCAACTACTACGAGTATCAAATACCCCTTACGTTTACCAATTTCAGTGCCAGAGATCCGAATCTAATTTGGCCTGCCGATAATGAATTAGATCTTCTCATGGAAACCTTAGTCTCTGCCAAAAACCAACGAAATAAATCCGGTCATAATTATGCCATCCCCTACGAAGTAACCGATAGTAAAGGCAATATCATTCGTATCGTGGGTAACCCCAATATTGGTGATGTAAGAAGTGCTATGGTAGGTGTGATAAACCCCAAAAAAACGCCCAATGACCCCATGGATGATGGCGCTCCTAAATGTGCTGAAGTATGGTTTAACGAACTAAGAGTAAGTGGTATGAACCAAGATGGTGGCTATGCTGCCATCGGGCGTGTAGATCTGCAATTGGCAGATATCGCTACACTCAAGCTGAGCGGTAATATGCACACCGCCGGCTACGGACAAATAGACCAAAAGGTAAATCAACGCTATCGCGATAATTTTTCCCAATTCGATATGTCCGCTCTCGTCAATGCCGGCAAGCTCATGCCCAAAGAATGGGGCGTGCAACTTCCTGTATTTGCAGGATATACCCAATCCGTGAGTAACCCCATATTCGATCCTTATGACATGGATGTCACGTTCAAAGAAAAAGTGCAAGATGCATCGCCCGAAGAACGCCGAAAAATAAAAGAAAAAGCACAAGATTTTACCTCAATCAAAAGTGTCAACTTCCAAAATGTACGCATCATGCCCACCAACAACAAGAAAAAAGAAATGTGGGACTTGCAAAATTTTGACCTTAGCTACTCATTCACTCAAACGACCAAGCATAACCCGCTCATCGAAAATGATGAACTGGACGAACATAATCTCAATTTTGGATACAGCTACACCTTCAAACAAAAACCAATAGAACCTTTCAAAAAACTCATCCCCCAAAAAAGAAAATATTGGCAATTAATACGAGATTTTAATCTCAATCTCCGACCCTCCAATCTCACTATCCGAAATAATGTCAACAGAACTTTTGGCGAAACCATTGTTCGAAATATCGATGAAGGCGACTATCGACTCGACCCTCTCTATTTCAAGTTTTTTACCTGGAACAGAACTTACAACTTCAGATGGGATCTTACCAAATCCCTCTCCTTCGATTATAATGCCATGAACCAAGCACGTATTGATGAACCCTACGGACGCATCGATAACAAAGAAAAAAGAGATACCCTCTGGAATAATATCTCTCGTTTTGGCCGTAATACTAATTTTACCCAATCCGTCAATGCCAACTATAATGTGCCCCTTAGCAAATTCCCACTGCTCGACTGGACTACCGTAAGAGCAACCTATGGTACTTCCTATACCTGGACAGCTGCCTCACTCCTGGCCAGAGATCTTGGTAATACCATTGGCAATACACAAAATAGACAAGTAAATGGTGAAATGAACTTTTCACAACTCTACAATAAATCCAAATTCCTCAAAAAAATTACCACACCCAAACCTGTGGTTAATACTAAACCGGGTGCCAAACCCGGCTCCACATCCACACTTCCGGGTATGAGACCCAAAGATGATGTGAAAGGAAATAATAGCAAAGACCTCTCCGGTGCCAACACCCGTGGCGCTGGTGGTGCTTCTCCCACCCCAGGCTCATCGGGCAGTGCTACAGACTCTCCCTCTACCAAAGCGAGCTCCTCTAAATCCAAAAAATCTAAAAAATCCAAAGACGATAAACAACAAGATAGCGCTATCCCGCCCTCGCCCGATACCAAACTGGCGAAGGATAACACAAAACCAACGAATGATACTTCCCAAAAAGTATTCAACAATAACCCCAATGCAACGATAGTTGCCGGTGAACCATCCTACCAACAACGACGCGACTCACTCCGAAAAGTACAAGAACTACTCGCCATCAAAAAGAAAAAAGAAGAAGCCAAAAAGAAACGACAACTGTGGCAACCTCCCGATGCTCTCCGACTCGTAGGTGGCGTAATTCTCTCACTCAAAAGGGCTACCATCAACTATACCGAAAATATGGGTACTATACTCCCCGGCTTTATGGATAGCTCACAATACCTCGGTATGAACTTTAGCAACCAGCTCAATCCGGGTCTGCCCTTTGTGATGGGATACCAGCCCAACAGGCTCTGGCTGGAAGGTCTGGGCAATGATAATGTGATGACACGCGACTCTCTATTCAATGCGCCTTTCCAACAACAGTTTACACAAACTATCAATGTCACCGCCAACTTCGAACCCTTCAGAGATTTTAAAATAGATCTGACACTCAACAAAACATTCAACAAAGCCTACACCGAAATATTCAAAGATACCGTCGGCGGCGGACCCGAATACGCTCACCTCAACCCCTTCGAAACCGGCGGATTTTCCATATCCTACATCGCACTCAATACCATATTTCAACAGCGTGGTGCCGACAACTTTACCCAGGCGTTCAAAGATTTCGAAAACAACCGACGCATCATCTCCGGCCGTCTCGGACTCATCAACCCTTACTCCGGCAACATAGCCGCTCCCGAAGATCAAGACTTCAAAAAAGGGTACACCCGCTACTCGCAAGAAGTACTCATACCCGCTTTCCTCTCCGCCTACCGGGGAGAAGACCCTCGTAGCTTCCCCCTCGTCAATACCAACTATCAAGGCGTTCGTACCAACCCCTTCAAGCATATTTTCCCTATGCCCAACTGGAGGGTCAATTACAACGGCCTTACCAAAATACCTTTCTTCAAAAATATCTTCCAAACCTTCACACTCACCCATGCATACAATGGTACCCTGGCCATGAATAGTTTTACATCGGCACTCATGTACCGCGATGTATTTGCACTCGGATTCCCCTCCTTCATCGACTCCATCTCAGGCAATTTTGTACCCTATTTCTTAGTGCCCAACATGACCATTACCGAAAATTTCGGGCCACTACTAGGAGTAGATGCCACCCTCAAAAATAGCCTCAACATACACATCGATTTCAAGAAAGCGCGCACGCTCAGTATGAGCCTTATCGACTATCAGCTTAGCGAGACCAACAGTAGCGAAATCGCCTTCGGTGGAGGATTCCGTATGAAAAATGTGACCATTAATACCCCCATGTTTGGCCTCAATAAATATAAAAGTGACGTCAACTTCAAGCTCGATATGGCCGTGCGCGACGACTACACCACCATCAACAGGCTCGACCAGCGCGAAAGCAGAGCTACACGAGGCCAAAAAGTCATCACCTTCTCTCCTTCTATCGACTACCTGCTTACCCGTAGCCTCACCCTCCGCTTTTTCGTCGATAGGCGTCAGAGCTTGCCCTATGTATCCAATGCCTTCCCTATCACCACTACTCGCGGAGGACTTATGGTTCGATTCCTATTAGGCCAATAATAATAGCTATATCCATTCTGAATTTAGGGGCTCTCGTCGTACTTCCCTTATCATCCTCCATCCGTCCCTTGCGGGGTACGCTATCGCTCCCGTGC
>DAIUCL010000110.1:0-9588 GCA_036846185.1 Chitinophagaceae bacterium | reverse complement strand
CGATTATATCTTCACCACCTTTCCAAATCCTACCAGCGACTTTGTCAAGGTAGAAACCAAAGATACCAACGTAATGGCACTCGCCATCTACAATACCGTGGGGCGACTGGTCTATTATGAGCGCATCGAAGATTCCGAAGTCAACTTCCAACGTATCATAGATATGCGCAACTGGCAACCCGGTATCTACAACATCATTTTACATACCTTCGAAAACAAATTTTCGAGCCGCATACTACTCTACAAAGACTAATGTCGCTTGTGAAGTTATTCACTAAGTAATCCATTTTTTTTGGGGCATGCACGGCTGTCCGTTGCGAGTCCTCGCCTCTCCGCATGGGCTGCTGGGGTTGGCGGTGGCTTCGTTCCTACGCCCCGCCACTCCCCGCAGCCCTATGCGTCGAGGCTGTGGGCTCTCCACTACCATCCGGCTGCCGGCTCCGTGTAGCGATCGAGTCCATAGTTCTTCGATAAGGCAAAGTTTCTCTACACCCTAAATAGCGGTAATAACAATCCGAAAAGTGTACCCAAAGCCATAAGAACTTTTGTTGCCATTTTTTCTAACCGCCTTGAAACCTAACGAAGTGGTTCATGAATACCATTGAAAAAACTAAAATGACATGAATACCTTTTGCTCCACTTTTGTGTCAAGACAAAAGTGGAAAAAGCGCCCTCGCAGAGAGAGTAAACAAAGAAACCATAAAACCCATCGCTTCACATAGATATTAAGACAAAAGAGTGAAAAGCGCCCTCGCAGAGCAAGTAAACAAAGAAACCACACCCCACAAAAAAGAAATAAAAATAAAAAAAACTCCATCTCTCCACATAAGTATCAAGACAACAGAGAGAAATGACCTTTCATGTAGTATCATCGGCAGCCGGATGGTAGTGGAGAGCCCACAGGCACGAAGCCCAGTGACGGCAGCGGTGGCAGGGCGAAGGGACGAAGCCACTGCCAATGCCGGCCGGCACAGGCTGAGAGCCGAGGACTCGCAACGGACAGCCGTGCATGCCCCCGATAATTACCCCTCAAGATTACAAAAAGTAAGCAAAAGCAAGTGTTCACTTTAAATTGAATTCCTGCTACTAGGCAGTAGAATAGCGTGTATATTTGCGACCTAATCGAAGTATAAGTATGACTCTTTCGTATCAGTGGTTGATGGATTATCTGCCCACCTCCGACATCAGTGTAGACAAGATGGCTCAGTTGCTCACCGCCGTGGGGCTCGAAGTGGAGCAAGTAGCACCATTCGAAAAGTATCCGGGCGGACTGGCAGGGCTCGTAGTGGGAGAGGTGATAGCCTGCGATCGTCATCCGAATGCCGAGCGACTCTCGCTTACCAAAGTGCATATTGGCCAAGATACACCGCTCTCTATCGTATGTGGTGCACCCAATGTTGCCGTGGGGCAAAAAGTGGTAGTCGCTCCCATAGGCACTACCATCTATCCTACGCAGGGCGAACCCTTGCTCATGAAGCGAGCCAAGATTCGTGGCGAGGAGAGCGAAGGCATGATCTGTGCCGAAGATGAAATCGGTCTCAGTGATAGCCACGAAGGTATCATGCTCCTGCCTGCCGATGCACAGCCCGGTACACTACTCAAGGAGTACTTGCAAGTCCCTGCCACCGATAGTGTATTTGAGATAGGGCTCACCCCCAATCGTATGGATGCCATGAGCCACCTCGGTGCCGCCAAGGATGTGCTGGCTGCCTGGGCACATGAAACGAATACCGACTGTTCACTTCGTATACCTCCGCATCCGGAGCTTGTCGCTTCTCATGAGCTGTCTGTACAGGTCTCCATTGCCGATGCCGACCTATGTGCACGCTATGCCGGAGTATGCCTGAGCCATGTGCAGGTGGCTGAGTCGCCGCAGTGGCTGCAAGATAGACTGATCGCAATCGGTCTGCGACCTATCAACAATGTAGTAGATATCACCAATTATGTACTGCACGAATGCGGACAGCCACTCCATGCCTTCGATTTACAACAGATCAAGGATAGCCATATCATCGTACGCAAAGCAAGAGCGGGCGAAAAATTTGTAACACTTGATCAGCAGGAGCTAGCACTCGACCCCCAAGATCTGGTAATCGCCGATACGCACGATGCACTCTGCCTGGCCGGTGTGTATGGTGGCGCACACTCCGGTGTGACGGCCTCTACCACCACTCTCTTTTTGGAAAGTGCTTGGTTTCATCCGAGAGCTATTCGTCGTACATCGCTGCGTCATCAGCTCCGTACCGATGCCGCGCAGCGATTCGAAAAAGGTGCCGATATCAGCATGGTACCTTATGCACTGCAGCGTGCCGTAGATCTGCTCATACAATATGCCGGAGCGCAAGTAGCCTCAGCGAAAGTCGATGTGTATCCCAGTCCTTTCGAACCCAAACGTATGGATATCGCCTACGACAAAATCAATGCCCTTTCCGGTAAGCAATATGACCCGGCTCAGGTAAGACGGATACTGCAAATGCTTGGCTTCGGGGTAGAAGCAATAGATGCTGCTACGATGCGCTTGCAAGTACCCTTGTGTAAGCCCGATATCAGCTCACTTGCCGATATCGTAGAGGAAGTAATGCGAATCGATGGAATCGATCAGATACCGTTTACCGGCAAAATCTCCTATTCGCTTCCGGAGCAAAGTGCGTATAAACCTAATCAAAAGCAGCAGGTAGCCTCTCAGTTGGTTGCCAAGGGTTTTTATGAACTGTTTTCGAATTCGATTACGAATAAGTCTTACTACGAAGGACGCGAAGACTTAGTGGTGATGATGAATAGCCTCTCTGCCAAGCTGGATACCATGCGCCCATCGCTACTCGAAACGGGTCTGGAATCGGTGGCACATAATCTGAATCGAAAAAATACCGAAATCAAATTTTTTGAATTGGGTAATACCTATACCTTGTATGAAGAGGGAGATTCTGTTCGCTTCGAAGAGAAAACCTTTCTGGCCTTGTTTGCCGTAGGTCACTACAGAGCGGCACACTGGTCCGAAAAGCAAAAACCGGTCGATGGATTTTATCTCAAAGGTATTATAGAAGCCGTGTTGCCCGGTATCAAGTGGGTATGGCAGCTGAGTGATAGTGGTGATATGGAGCTGCTCTTTCAAAACAAAAAAATAGGTCGTGTATATCAAGTGCCGGAGGCACACCTCAAGATGCTCGATATCAAGCAGGCTACCGTATGGTATGCGGAGCTGGAGTGGTCGCCTGTAGAGCAGTACTTGAATAATAAAAAGTACCAATTATCCGAATTGCCGAAGTATCCTGCTGTGCAACGCGATCTGTCGATGATCGTACCCAAAGAAGTACGATATAGCCAACTGGAAGTAGCGGTGAAGCAAGCCAAATGCAAATCGCTGCAACAGATGAATCTGTTTGATGTATTTGAAAGTGAGAAGCTAGGTGCGGACAAGAAATCTCTGGCGGTGAACTTTACCTTTGCCAATCCGCAAAAGACGATGACCGATAGCGAAATAGAGGCAGAGATGAATCTGATAGTCCGCTCGCTGGAGCAGAAGTTGCAAGCAGTGATACGCTCTAATTAATACAATCATGATACGATGTACTGTGAGGTAGAAAGCTTATTGGCTTACTACTTCAAACAGTTTGTCTCTAAAGGCAAAGTAAGCATCGGTGTATTTGCCCATATTGGTAAACGCTACTCCATAGTTGACAGTAAAAGTAATGGTAGCATTCTTTTCGGGGCAGTAGAAGGCGCCGGCGGCATAGTTGACTTCTCCCCCGGGGTGTCCGTACCAGGTATAGTCATTGCCATTCACCTTGATTCGCATGGCTCTGCATCCGCCTGCGCAAGCGAGGGTATTATCGAGCGAGGGGATCTCTACCATATCGGCATAGGAGTTGGGGCTGATGAGTGTTTTATGTTTGTACAGTGCAGCGATAAATTTTCGAAGATCATTCACCGTGGTATAGATACCAGTAAAGCCTTTGCCATCGCCTGTATAAAGAGGGGTGAGGTCTTGCAGTAAGCCTTCGCTACGATAGTCGTAGTAGCCTTTGGCCACTTGGTTCCAGGGCAGATTGTCGGAGGGGCGGATGTAGCTTTCGTTCATGTTGAGAGGGGAGAAGATCTCTTTGTGAAGCATTACGGCATGGTCATTGCCGGTCACCTTATTGATAATCATAGCGAGCAATACATGATTAAGCGTCTGGTTGTAGCTCCGTTTACTGCCGTAGGCAAAGTCGGCGGGTTTGTCGTAGGCCATTTGCAGGAGGCTTTCGTAGCTTTTTTCTTTATCCAGATTATTGAAGGTATTGAGGATAAATTGCTGGTCGAAGACGATATCGTAGATACCACTGCTGTGTGAGAGTAAATCACGAATGGTAGAGTGCTCGAGGTTTTTGATACGTTTGATATGTTTTTTATACACATACCATTTTACTGAGTCGTCGAGTTTTAGTTTACCTTGGTCGCGCAAGCGATAGATGAGAACGGCAGTGAAGAGTTTGCTCACGCTGGCTATTTTGGAGAGATGGCAGATTTGCATAGGTGTTTTGTGGTCGATATCGGCATATCCACTGCTTTTGTGCCAGAGCCCATGCTCATCTTCTATCATCAGAGATATGCCGGGCAGACCGGTAGCGGTAAGGTCTTCGATCAGCTTCGTAAAGTCGGCATTTTTGGGATGGGTATCGGAGGTATCGTTCCAACCGAGCTGATCCATACATGTGAGTGTGGAGGTATCGGTAGGTCGCTTTATACATGAGCAGAAGAGTAGCAGCAGAAGAGCTAGGGTCGAGAGTCTATGATGTGAACCGCTCATATTATTTGTTTTTTTTGAGTTGAATACCGGTATAAAATTGATTGACGGGGAGTATGCTAGAAAGGATGCTAAAAGGACCTTGTACCCCAAATTCGTAACGCAGAAGCCATCCCCAGCGGTAGGCTCCCTTATTGGCGAATAAGAAAACTGATTCGAGACCGATACTCGGCATCGCTTGTACGGAGAAAGGGCTATGTTTTTGGTATTGCCCTGAGCCGGAGTAGGTAAATTCCTCGTTGCTATTCCATACGCCGAGGGTACTGAGATTGAGTGAGGGTCTGAGAAACCATTTGGCATTGAGTATCCAGGTATAGCCTATGCCGTATTTGAGGTAGCTCACCCTCTGTAGCGATCGATGGGCAAAATATCCGATGGCAAATTGATTGTAGAGTGCTTGCGTTTTTTCGGAGTTTTTGATACGAGCGATATAGCTCAGTTCCAGGCCGGGTTGCCACTGACCATTGACGGGGCGAGTGGGCATGGAGATGGCATGATTACTGATACTGACTCGCCAGGCTGCTTTGGAGAAAAGCTGGTGAGGGGAGGCTTTGCCGGCGAAGTAGAAGCAACAAAGTGCAAATAGAAAGATTCCTTTTTTCATCATGGATATTTTTCAATTGTAAATATAGATTGGTTTTTAATTACATAGGTTGTGTGATGTTATGGGTTATGTGTATAACTCCTTGTGCCAATGTCCGTCGGCAGGGGTATTTTGCACATAATATTTACCCTATGAGACTAGCCGCCATAGATATAGGATCCAATGCTGTACGCCTTCTCATCAATGATGTGACTACCTACAAAGATGGTAGCTTAGATTATACCAAAGTGAATCTGGTGAGGGTTCCCTTGCGCTTGGGTTTTGATGTATTCGAAACGGGATTTATACCCGAGTCTAAGATTCAAAAACTGGTGGATACGATGCTTGCGTACAAGCATCTGATGGAGGTGTATGAGGTGCAGGGCCTCAAGGTATGCGCTACCTCCGCTATGCGCGATGCAGTCAACTCAGCCGATATTGTAAAACGGGTGTATCAGGAGACCGGGATCCAAATCAATGTGATATCGGGAAGTGAAGAGGCGATGATACTTTACGAAACACACCTGGCCGAATCGATGGATAAAAAGTATGGCTATCTGTATATCGATGTAGGAGGAGGAAGTACCGAGCTTACCCTGTATGGCAAGGGGCGCGATGTGGTAAAAAAATCGTTTAACATAGGTACCATCCGTCTGCTCAAAAATCAAGTGGATGATGATACCTGGGATGAGATGAAGTACTTTGTAAGGGAGCAAGTGCAAGCGGGTATACCCACGGTGGCCATCGGTACGGGGGGCAATATCAGCAAAGTGTTTTCGATATCCAAGCGCAAGATTGGTAAGCCACTCACCTTGGAGCTGCTCAAAGAATATCACAAAGAGATGAATCCGCTGAGTGTAGAAGAGCGTATGCATCGCTATGGCTTCAGGGTGGATAGAGCCGATGTGATTGTGCCGGCTCTGCATATTTATATCAATGTGATGCGCTGGGCCGGTATTCAGGAGATTTATGTGCCGCAAATTGGTTTGGCTGATGGTTTAATTCGCTTGTTGTATCAGGAGCGAAGTTTTACGAGCCTCATGGGCTTAAAAAATATGGTCAAGTAGAGGCGGTCCGATGATGTAAGATAGCCAGTTTAATTTTTTTGGAGCTCAAGTTTCGTACAAGGTTCAGCTACGTCTTGCTATCCGTTGTATGCAGCCCTCACGCACGAAGCTCTGTGAGCTGCATGCCACTGCTATCAAGGCTATAGCTCATCGTCTGAATTTCTATCATCGGAGTTAAGCACTTCGAATCGAAAGGCTGCCGGGTAGTAGTATGTGAGTATTGATGTGATGAGTTGTGCTATTATTGTGTTGACTACTCGGTATCAAGGTACAGACCGATGATAGTGCTAGTGCGCTGAAGGGCTGCCGTGCTTGAAAGGCGCCGACGCAGGAGGTGGTGCGAAGCTTGCGGAGCACGGGAGCGCTAGCGTACCCTGCAAAGGACGGAGAGTAGATGATTTATGTCCGTATGTTGATAGCCCCTGTGTTTTTTTTGCTTTAGCAGGATTTGTACTTATTGTTTTTTTACAAAGCGCAGGTCGATGAGATTGAGGCTATTGGTATTCCATTGTGAGATGCCCGGCTGAAGAAAGTGCATGACTTCGTCGTAGAAGAGGGGTACGATAGGGGCTTCATGAATCAGTATGCTATCCATGCTGGCATATAGTAGGTATTTTTGTTGAGGGTCTGCCAGATGTAGGCTTTGTTCGTAGAGGTGGTCATATAGTTTGTTGTGATAGCGAGTATAATTGGGCGGGGCGGCATGAGGGCTGTAGAACATGCTGAGATAGCTTTCGGCATCGGGGTAGTCGGCGATCCAGGTGGCCCAGAAGAAGTCGGCCATGCCATTGCTCATTTGCTCGCGGAGGAGAGAGGGTTGCATGATTTCGATGCGGATTTCCAAGCCACAGTCGCTGAGTTGTGAGGCGATAAATTGGCATCGGTCGGCATAGTTATCGTTGGAGAGCAGGGTGATGGAGGGTTTTCGTCCGAGCGTTTTTTGTATCTGTTGTATGAGCTTACGAGCGCTATCGGGCTGGTACTTGTGGTAACCGGTGCGAGATGGGTCATAGCCCTTGAGGCCATGCGGTATGATGCCTCCATCGGCAGGGTGTCCGATATTGTTGCGCAGGTACATGATGAGTTTGCTTCGGTCAAATCCCATATTGATAGCGGCACGCAAGGATTGTTGTAACAGTAATTTGTTTTGAACTAAAGCGGTGTCCATGAGTATGCCGAGGTACTCTACATTGAGATAGGGTTTTTTGATGAGTTTGATTTTGTGAGCAAATTCAGATTTTAGTTCGCCTTTTTTGGTAAGTACCTGGTCTTTGAAGGTAGCATCGATACCGTTCATAAAATCGAGTTTTCCTTGCATGAAGAGTAAAAATTCTGAGGCTTTGCTATCGATAAAACTTACTTTGACTCCGTCGATATAAGGTAGTGCTTGGTGTTGGGTGTCGCGCTCCCAGTAGTGGCTATTTTTTTGATAAGTTATGGCCATATTTTCTTCCCAGTGAGTGAGAACAAAGGGGCCTGTGCCACAGGGGTGGGCTCTGAAATCTTTACCCCATTGGTCGATTGCTTCGTGAGGTACAATGGAGCAATACTGCATGGTGAGTATGCCTAGTATGGGATTGAATGGCTGCTGGAGTCGCAAGATGAACGTACTATCGTTGGGAGCTTCGAAGGGGTGGTGAGGGTCTACTTTGTCGTTGAATATCCATGCGCCCGGAGAGGCTGTAGTGGGGTCAATGAGTCGTTGGAAAGAGTATGCTATATCCTGAGCGGTCATACGGCGGCCTTTGCCATGGGGGAAAATATCACTGTCGTGGAAGTATACGTCGTTTCGGATATGAAAGGTATAGACTTTGCGGTCTTCGGATACGGTCCAGTGTGTAGCGAGTGAGGGGCTTAGTTCCATGTCGGCATTGTACTCTAGTAGTCGGTTGTAGAGAAGCTGTATGTGCCACATGATATTGAGATTTTTGGCAAAAGCGGGATCGAGGTTTTCGACACCTTGTACTTGATTGAATCGAAAGATTTTTTTGTCAGTGTCAGACTTATTATTGCATTGAAGCATGATAAGCCAGCATGCAAGAAGAAGGATGCGATAAGGCAAACAGAAACGGGAGCTCATCTATTGTATTATTTTGAGCCATTCGCTAGGGGCATAGCCGGTAATCCGTTTGTACGCATTAGTGAAGTTGCTGGTATTGGAGTAGCCTAGTTCGAGTGCTATCTGCTGTACGGATAATTTTTTTTCAACGAGGAGTTGTTTTGCTTTTTTGATGCGTTCTTGTTGTACAAAGTCGAAGATGGAGCATCCGAACATTTCTTTGAATCCTTTTTTGAGGTAGCATTCGTTGATATGCACTGCTTTGGCTAAGGCTGGTATGGTAGGTGGCTCAGACAGGTTGATCATGAGAATGACACGAGACTGTAGTATTTTTTGTTGTTCGGAAGGGATGTTTAAAAACTTGCAATTGAAACAGAGCGCTTCTTGTTTGTGCTCGCATTGGTCATGAACATGAAGAAGCAAGAGGAGAGCTTTGCTTTCGATGAAAATATTTTTTTGAATACCGGTGTATTGGTGTTGAACAAGTGAGTGGATGTCATCACGAAGCAGGCAACAAAGGGTCGATTCGGCAGTGAATACATTGCTGAAATGCTTGAAGGAGTGGCTAAACTTTTGATGAGTATCTTCAAAACGAGCCAAGTAAGCGGCGGGGTAAAAAAGTTCTACATAATAACTTTTATCTTGAAAGGGTAGAGTGCAGAGAATGGAAATATCGCCATTGAGAAAATACTGGATTTCCAATTTTTCGTCGAGTATGCCCGGATGTATAGTGGCGCTGAATTCTAATTGTTCGCGAGTTGCTACCAAATTCATAGTCGCAAATATACCAAAAGACTTTGTAATGAGCCATTGTTAGTTTTTAGTGGCAACTCAAATATTGGGGGAGTTGTGGATTTTTCCAAATGTCCGATGAAGGTAAATATACTAATAGTGCCATTTTAAAAGATGTTTTGTGAGGATACAAAGCATGAGAGAAACTTTGTAATCATCTCCAAAATAAAAAATGGTTTTGAACTGTAATAAATCGAGTTGACATTGATTTATAAACCCCATTTTTTTTTATTCAATCAAATACCTTATATTTGAGATTAAATAGATTCTTATGAAACTACATTTTGTCTGTATGTTATTC
>DAIUCL010000109.1:9543-9613 GCA_036846185.1 Chitinophagaceae bacterium | reverse complement strand
GGCTTTTTCATTTACTCGAATTTTATAATTTCTACTCCTAAATCAAAAATAGAATTTTGTTCAATACTAT
>DAIUCL010000109.1:0-9443 GCA_036846185.1 Chitinophagaceae bacterium | reverse complement strand
CCTATAGCGAGACGCTCTTATGTGTTAGGAACAAGCGAGACGCTTGCACCATGGGTGGCGGAGACTCTGAAGGGACGGAAATATTAATGATTTACAGCAGTTAAACGAAGCCGATAAAAACCACATCTTAAAAACACTCGGTGCGCTTATTAGAGAAGCTAAAACTAGAAAGGCGTTTAGTTGATTTTAATCATCATCTAACACTTCTTGCCCTGAATATGGAATATCGAACTTATGGTAATCTTCTATCTTTAGCAATAAAGCACTATTGGAATAATCTGTACTATCATAAGCTATAGTCCACTCTTTACCTTTTGTAGATCGATATTTCGATTTGCTACGTAATGAACCTATAGAGTAATCACCTTTAAAGTTTTCATCATTTACGTAATACGTATATTCTATTCGATCCCCTCCTGACCTTCCTGAGAAAAACCGAACCGATTCAATAACACAAACATTTAATCTCCAATTTAATCTCAATTTGTCATTTGATTTTTTCTCAAAAAAATCAGTAATATAAGACGCGATAAATATACCCGCAAGTAACAAGCCAAAATAAATATAAGGTTTATACTTTTTATAGCTTCTCTTATTAAAATGTAACATAGTAGAATAGGCTATTCATTGGTTATCTTGTTTTGTACCGTATTACTAACACCTGAACTTATTGCATTATTAACAGCGTTACCCAAACCGATAGTAGTCTTTGCGCTCCCTTTTCCCATAATTAATAAATCTTTTCGTGCAGACATCAATGATAAAGTACCTCCGCTCGTTGATACATGTGTGTTTACTCCTCCCATCACAGTACCTACCGTTCCCCCAATGGCTGTATTTGTCATTAACTCATTGGCATTCATACTACCAAAAGTAGCGGATTTACTAAATCCTTCATTGAGTGTAAATTTAAATGAACTTCCGGTAAATTCACTTAAAGCAGGGTTTCCAATTGTGCCATTAGCAAAAACAGACGTAAGATTCACACCTTTAATGTTCCATTCATTAGTAGCTAATTGGCCAACTAAATCACCACCTCCAAGAGCTAAGCTCTTGGCACCAATACCATACCCTGCAACAGGAGCAGCGAAAATGAGACCGACACCTTGAAATGCCGTTTGAAATGCTTGATTTAAACCATTAACTCCATTCATTCGTCCATCATTAGCTTGAGCATCAGCAGTTTTAAATGAAACCATACTTCCTTTCCAATTGCCTGTTTTTTTAGCTACAGCCCTATCTCTATCAAAAGTAGATGCCATGCTTTGACCATCTGATTTGCCATAAAAAGAATAGCTTTCCGTTCCACCTGAAACATCTTTAAAAACTATCCATGATTGTTCTGTCACCTTATCATAAATCTCACGATAAGATAATGTAGAACTATATGTACCACCACTACCTTGTTTTTCTACCCAATTATCCATGAAATCTAAAGGCTCTGCCCCCTCAACATCAATTGCACTTATTGGAGAATTGCCTGCAAACTGATATGAACTAAAATGCGGAAATGATTTAGCTAATGGGTCAACACTTAAAAATTTTCCTAACCTACTATCAAATATTCTGTAAAGGAATGAGTAGCTATTCCCCACCCCTTTTATTTCATTATCCTTTTCTTGTCCGTTAAACCCGAACCGATAATCCTCTCTATCCTGTTTATCGGTGAGCAGGGTGGTGATATAGCCGCTCAGGGTGGTGTCGGTAGTGAGGGCTATGGAGTCTATGCTTACATAGTTGCACTGATGGCGATATACCAACTGGAAATAATGTACCCCCGATGCATTGGCTGTAAAGCTATGTCCTAATACCGCACTACTATTGTTGCTAGAGGTGCTTTGCAATACTATAGGGCTGTATGGAGCATTGGGTATTTTTTCTTCAAATTTGAAGTGTTCGCCAAAGGTGGCTTTGTACTTGATGTATAGCTTGTAATCTTTGCCCGGTACAAGATTCTCTACCTTGAGGTCTATACCGTAATAGTCAATATACCCAATAGGGTATGCAGGGCAGCCAAGATTGTTTTTCACTTGAGTAGTAGGTGTGGTGGCAAAGGATAGCACACTCGGTGGCCCATACGCTCCCCATGTAAAGTGGCTCGTATTGGCTGCTACATCGTCTATCATTAGAGTGCTCACGCCGCTAAAGGGTGTAGTAGCGGTAAAGGACTGCGTGACGGTATCGGTGGTGCTGCGCCCCGGCATAGGGCTACCAAAGGGGTAGTGGTCGGTGGCAGTACTGAGGTTGGCATGCCATAGATTATAGGCAGGGTCGCTTGCCTGCTTTTGGCGCGGGGTGTACTTGTCCAAGATAGTGGCTTGTACATTGCCCAGGTGGTTGGTAAGTTCGTAATGCTTCATGCCTATGATACGATTGCTAAGCCAAGGGTGCTGATTGATGTGTACAAAGTTACTATATTCTGTGTGAATGGGTGACACAAATTCGTTGAGGGCGTAGCTGTACCAGGGTTGCCTAAAACCTATACTTGAGGAGTCTATGGAGAATTGGTTGGTGTTTGCCGACGTCCATGTATAGTCGTAGTGGTTAGGTAGGTATTTTTTTATACCCAGGCGGCTACTACCATATAGGTGATGCTCCGCCAAATGAAGATGCCTATTGTATAGAGTAGTAACATTTAGCTTTACGGCTTGAAATGGTTCACTAAAGGCGTGCAGATCTTGCAAGAACTTGTCGAGAGTAAGTCCTCCTACCCCTTTCATAGCACCTTTCATGGCATTGGCATAGCCTTCTTCCTCCTATAGCGAGACGCTCTTATGTGTTAGGAACAAGCGAGACGCTTGCACCATGGGAGCCCGCATCCCGATGTAATCGGGAGAGGACTTGCAGTGAAGAGCGGGAAGACAGATGAAGGTGTAGGAGGCGATGCGCTGCAAAAATAAATAAGTTAACCTAGAGTTAAGGGTGGGGGTAATTTGGAATTCACAAAATCTGATTCAATTTTTGTATTGCAATTACGTAAACGCTGAGCAAGTTGATCTACATTTAGCTCGTAAAAATTTAAAAAAGGCATAACACATACCTACTACGATGACCTACACGCTGCTCAAACACATAACACATCTACAAGAGTAGATAATAATCAAAAGGAGCGGATCTTGTTTTTCACAAGTAGTTTTGATAGTTATAAAACAGCTCTTACTCATGCGAAGACATTCGCAACGCTAAACACATCTATGGCCACATGGCTTTAATAGTAGGTGTCAATTTGATTTCTACTGCGAATTAATTCGCACCAAAAACACAGCTGCTATTGTATGGCAGTTAAAAGCTGATTTTTTTAAAACACTTAAAACAAAATATTTATGAAAACCTATTTTCTTACTCCATCAATCATCATTCTTACCATATCCGTATTACTTTTCTCGTGCAAGAAGCCAAAAGAGAACAATGTTAACGAAATCAATTTTCAAAAAAAATATATGTCCAGTTCAATACACAGCTTATCTAATCAGCCCACTGTATCAAATGGCATACTAGTTTTTCAATCAAAAGAATCACTTAATCAATATCTTAGAAATCTGCACGAGCTACCAAATCAACTGCCAGATAGTATTGAAATTGATTCATTGCTGGATGATATTGAAAATTCTTTCGGTAATGTTTCGTATAGAAAAGATTATTTGAACACATATGACATAAGCGAAGAGAATCCTACACCAAGATTTTTTGATTATGCATTTCAGTCAGTTTTAAATTCTCGTTTAGAAGTGGTAGTAGAATCAAAATATTATAATTATCACTTTAGTAAATATGTAGTGGTGTGTGAAAGCCCCACAACAGAAAAAATCAACACCATTCGTGAAGTACTACGTCACTGTGATGATCCAATGATATTATCACGAGAGGTAGAAAAGGCCGGCCAATTTGATGTGTATGTTTTGTTTGAAGAAAATGACATCGATTTATTACAGAAGAAATCAATTGAAACAGATAATCAGTCAATTCAATTTCATTTTGTTGATGATTATGGACAAGGATGTACATCTACTACATTAAAGTTGAATAAATTTCGTGCTAAGGCTAATGGATTTATCACGTCATCGTTAGCGGGAGAATATGAAGTGAATTGGGGAGACGGATCACCCGTATCACAATGGACAGTAAATTCTATTATTGGTAATTGGGGTCCTGCAACTGATATTGCACACACTTACGCATCACCAGGCACTTACATATTAACCTTTAAGTGGAACAGCAATGCATTTGGTGGTGGTATTGTGACAGCTCATTTTACGGTGAATATTTTGCAAGGCTGCGGAAGTCCAGGTTATAAAAGTAAAAGCGTTTGGTTGTATCCAAATAATGGTGATAATGCCATAGAAACTACAATATGGAGTGATAAAACCTCCATATCAAAAGCTATAGGAGCTAGCACTTACTTTTACAAAAAGAAAAATGGAAAATACAAAAAAGAAAAAGCATCGAATATTGAAGCAATTGTAGAAGGAAACATTTCGACAAATTGTACGAATCCTTTATGGAAATCAAATACAGAAAGTAAGTCTAATAACAATGATGCACGAGCTAAGGTTGGTAACTTGGGCGATTATACCTATTCACAAATAAATTCTCAGCACATGGTAGTGTATAATGGTGTTACCTATTTACACAACAATTTGCTTAAAACATGTCCTTAAAATCTTTCATTTCGATGGCCCGAATTATATAAATTTGGGTCATCGTTTAAAACTATGTACCCTATGACTATTTATCTGAAAAGGATTATCCTACTAATGTGCCTATATAATGGTGTATTAGCTCAAAAAAATAAATATTTATGTGTAGGTATAAATCCTACTTTACATACTAACTCTACTATTAAAACGAAGTTAGGTAGTGAATACGTAAAAGGAGTACCAACCATCGGATATGGAGGTAGTATATTCTACCAAGGCTACATAAGAGAACACATCGGCTTCAGTACCGGATTTACATATAGCAGCCATAAGAAGAAGTTCAAGATATCAGTACCCATTGGCGATTTTGCAGAAGAGTATGCTTACAGAGGTAATTATAAGTTTTCTTTTGAACCGGATGTTATGAATAAGTATGTTGATTATTTTATAGGAATATTTTACTGCAGTAATCTGACTAATTCATCCTCAATGCAAATTGGTATTGATTTATGTATGAAGTTTAATGCATTTAAAATAAGGGAGTTATATCAAAGAGAATATTATGAGAATCCTAAAGATATGGTTGATACTTCAATGTTTGTAAATATATACGGATCATTAGGTGTGAATCAACGAAGAAGAACTGTATTTGAATATTTAGCTTTGATGATTCCACAATATAGAATACATGCTTCTTACAATTATAACCTATCTGAAAGTTCTCTATTGTATTCATCATTAAGCTACGAGAGAATTATGCCATTTGGTGGAGGAGAGACTGGTTTGTATCCAATTACATTTGAGACGAATGATATGAATCTAAATAAAATCAGCCGTACTGATTATTTCAATAAATTTGATATGTTTAGGTTACAAATAGGTGTTCGATACAGATTAAATAATAAGCAATTGAAACATATATACTAATGTAATTTCATTCTTCAATAGTTCAATAAGGACACTAACCGAATTTAATTTCTCCTGCCTTGTAGAATTACCTCCGACCAGCCCTTAGCCCCAATCGCAACGGAAAGCCCGCAAACCGATGTAATTGGGAGAGGACTTGCAGTGAAGAGCGGGAAGGCTGATGAAGATAGACACGGCGACGAGCTCCTCAAAAAATAAATTATAATTGCCTTCCGTCGTATCCTTCCGAATGTATCAATGCGCCTCCAACCAATTGTCACCTATGCCTACTTCGGCTAATACCGGTACATCGTGAGGCAGTGCCATAGCGGCTTGCATGTGCTCCAATACCAATTGCTTCATGGTGTCCACTTCGCTGCGGTGTACGTCAAAGACCAACTCATCGTGTACCTGTAGCAACATACGGCTCTGTAGCCGCGCCTGCTGCATGGCACGGTGTATGCGCACCATCGCCAGCTTGATCATATCGGCGGCAGTGCCTTGTATGGGTGAGTTGATGGCATTGCGCTCGGCAAAACCACGCACCGTAAAGTTGGCAGAGGTAATGTCGCGCAGCCAACGCTTACGCCCCTTGAGTGTCTGCACATAGCCATGCTGGCGGGCAAAGGCAATGGTATCGTCCATATAGGCTTGTATGCCGGCAAACTCTTTTTTATAGTTATCAATAATCTCCTTGGCTTCTGTGCGAGAGATATTTAAGTTCTCTGCCAGCCCAAAAGCACCCTGCCCGTAGATGATACCAAAGTTGACACTCTTGGCACGGTAGCGCTGCTCCTTACTCACCGCGTCTTCGCTCACCCCAAATACTTTGGCGGCGGTGGCCGTGTGGATGTCTTTGCCGAGGCGGAAGGCTTCGCACATATTGGCATCGCCACTGATGGCGGCTACTACCCGTAGCTCTATTTGCGAATAGTCGGCACTCATCAATACAAATTCTTCGTTGCGAGGTATAAAGGCTTTACGTATTTCGCGTCCTTGAGCTGTGCGAATGGGGATGTTTTGCAGGTTAGGATTTATACTGCTAAGTCGCCCGGTGACGGCTATGGTTTGCGCAAAGGTGGTATGTACTCGACCGCTTCGTGGATTGATGAGTTCGGGCAAGGTATCTACATATGTATTGCGCAGCTTGGTATATTCTCTGAAAGAGAGAATGTCCTCGCAGATGCGATGCTCATGAGCCAATTTGCTCAATACCTCTTCACCCGTTTGGTACTGTCCGGTTTTGGTTTTTTTGGCTTTGGGGTCGAGTTGTAGTTTTTCAAAGAGTACCTCACCGAGTTGCTTGGGCGATGCCAGATTAAATCGTACACCGGCTTGCTCATACACTGCTTCTTCGTGCCGGCGGGCTAATTGCTCTAGCTCTACACTATAGCTACGCAAAAAGTCGGTATCGATGCGTATGCCTTCGTACTCCATATCGCGCAGCACTTTGATGAGGGGGGTGTCTACGTCATAAAATACTCTTTCTACTTCCTGCTGCTTGAGTAGAGGTACAAAATGCTGCTTGAGTTGCAGCGTGATATCGGCATCTTCGGCAGCATAGTCTTTTATTTTTTCTACCGGCACCTCACGCATGGTGCCCTGGTTTTTTCCTTTTTTGCCTATCAGCTCTTCGATAGATACCGGTGTGTAATGCAAGTATTTTTCGCTGAGCAAATCCATGCTGCGTTTGCCATCGGGTTCAAAGCAGAAATGCGCCAGCATGGTATCGAACAACTTGCCTTGCAGATCAAAACCGTAGTTTTTAAACACTTGCAAATCGTACTTCGTATTTTGCCCTATCCATACAATATCTTCTTGTGCAAACAAGGCGGCAAATTCTTCCAGCACCGCCACACAGTCAAGGCGCGTAGCAGGCAAGGGCACATACCATGCCTCGTGGGGGCGTACGGCAAAGCTCATACCCACCAGTTCGCACTGATTCGCATCGAGGCCGGTGGTTTCGGTATCAAAACAAATTTCGCACACACCCTCGTCATTGCGAAACGCCGACAGGGTATCGATCAGTTGCCGACGTGCCCCCTCATCGGCTACTAAGTGGTAGCTGTGCGGCACATCGTGTATTGTGCGATTGGGCACTATGATTTCCTGCAAGGCTTCTGTGGCGGATGCCGAAGAGGCAGATGCGGCGGTAGCTTGTCCAAACAAGTCGAGCTGGGCATCCTGTACTTTGCTGCCAACGGCAAAACTATCGCCGAGGATGCGCTTGCCTACCGTGCGAAATTCCAATTCATTAAACACCTCCGTGAGCAGGTCTTTGTTCCACTCGCTGAGGGCAAAATCTTCTTCGTGAAATACGCAAGGCACATCGAGGATAATCGTAGCCAACTTTTTGCTCATCAGGGCATCTTCCTTTCCGGCTCTGATTTTTTCGCCCAGCGCACCTTTTATTTCATGGGCATGGGCCAGTACGTTTTCGAGCGTGCCATATTCTTTGAGCAGTTTAACAGCCGTTTTTTCGCCCACACCTTTGATACCCGGTATATTGTCCACCGCATCGCCCATCATACCCAGTATGTCTATCACCTGATCCACACGCTCTATATCCCACTTAGCCAGCACCTCCGGCACACCCATCGTCTCTTGCTTGCTGAAGCCGCTGGCGGGTTTGTAGATAAACACCTTATCACTCACCAACTGACCGTAATCCTTATCGCTCGTCACCATATACACCTCATAGCCGGCTTGCGATGCCATTACGCTGAGCGTACCAATGATGTCGTCGGCTTCGTAGCCTGGCACCTCGATGATGGGGATGGCAAAGCCTTGCAGCATCTTTTTGATGTCGGGCACGGAGGCGAGGATGTCTTCGGGTGTCTCTTGCCGGTTGGCTTTGTAGGCAGCGAAGTCGTCGTGGCGTTCGGTTTTATCTTTGGTATCAAAGCACACGGCGAGGTGCGAGGGTTTTTGATTGTTGATGAGGTCCATGAGGGTATTCAGAAAACCAAACTGTGCATTGGTATTTTTTCCGGTGCTGGTGATACGAGGGCTTTTTGCCAGTGCATAATAGGCTCTGAAAATGAGGGCAAAGGCATCGAGCAAAAAAAGTTTCTTTTCCATGCAGCGAAGCTAAGTAATAGGGTGCGTATAGCCTCATAAGTGGAAAATTATTTATCGTAAGAGAATAGTAGGAGCGCATCGCCCCTGCGGGCTTCATCTGTCTTCCCGCTCTTCACTGCAAGTCCTCGCGGCTCAGGGCGCAGGCTATAGTCGTGGCGGTAGCTCCGTGCCTCCGCTCCGCCACTCCTTAGCCTGCTGCCCTTCGCCCCTGCGGGCTTTTCGTTTCGATCGGGGCTAAAGGTTGGGCAGGGGAAAGGAAGATGAAGCGGGGGGAATACAAGCACGGGTTGCAAACCCGCTAGCGGTGGGATTGCTTTTTTTTAAAATTAGATGATATGTGATGCAAATGAGTAAAGTATGCAATAAACGTATGAGCAGGTTGAAGGATAAATATTTTTTGTATTAAGTTGCATTTTATCAAAATATCAAATCGCAAAATATATTCAATATGATGTTGTATAGATATATAAATTGGAATGACGAAAATGTTAGATCACTATTATCTAATCTTGAAATTTATTTATACTCACCCAAAAAATGGAAAAATGATGGGGAATTAGATTTCAAGTTAGTGAATTTTCAGGTAGAAGACATAAAGACTAAACTTAAAAGCCTTGCTATACATTACTGTAAAAATAATCCCATAATATTTAATCTATGGTTAAAAGAAAATGCGAAAAAGCACAGTATTGCTGAAGAAAGTATTTATAATTCTACCATTAATAATGTGATTGAATATTTTATTGATTTTGATGCAAAGTCATGGGCATCTAATCCAGAAAAATACAAAGCATATCTAAGGAATATATATTTTGATAG
>DAIUCL010000108.1:0-9652 GCA_036846185.1 Chitinophagaceae bacterium | reverse complement strand
ACTGGGGCTGGAACCGTGGCTGGGGTTGGAGAAATGGCTATGCCAACGGATACTGGAATGGTTACAACCAAGGCTATAATCATGGATATTGGGATGGATTCTACAACGGCGGCGGCGGCGGACGCACCACCTATAACTATGGTCCCCGACAAAGTATGAATAGCCAAGCTAGCATCAATCGTCAACCTACTCGCAATAGAACATTAGAACTTAATAACAATATTCGCAACAACACCATGGGGCCTGGCGAAAGAGGGTCAATTCGAAATGGTAATGCAGGTGATAGGACCACCCTCACCACCGATAGAAATCAAAACTCGAATCAATACAATAGCCAAAACGACCGTGTCAATGATCGCTTCAATGATCGCACTAGAGATAGAAACAACTCTATCAACCAAAACGATCGTAATACCTCACCAATCGATCGAAGCAATCGCGGCGACTTGTATAGTAATCCCAACAGAAACGACAGAGTAGCTCCAGATAACAGAGATCGTGTAGCTCCTGATTACAACGACAGAGGCAGAGATATCCAACGCCAACAAATGGAACAACAACGCAATACCTATGAGCGTGAGCGTCGTCAGCAAATAGAAATGGATCGAAATAACCAACGTCAGCAGTTCGACAACAATCAACGCCAACAAATGGATATGGAGCGAAACAATCGTCGCCAACAAATGGATATGGATCGTCGTTCCTATGACCGTTCCAATAACCGACCAGATATGCAAGCGCCTCGCAGAAATGAATCAGCACCCTCTCGCTCACCGCGTATGGATGCACCCTCTCGCTCACCACGTATGGATGCACCCTCTTCCTCACCGCGTATGAGTGCACCCTCTCGTTCACCACGTATGAGTGCACCCTCTTCCTCACCGCGTATGAGTGCACCCTCTTCCTCACCGCGTATGAGTGCGCCTTCCTCTTCACCACGAGGAGGAGGTGGAGGTGGATTCCGTGGCCGATAAAATTATTTTTCAAAACGACTTCTGACACTGTGATGGTATACACTTCTGTTACTATGTCGGAAGTTTTTATATACATCTAAATATAAGTCAAATGAAAAAAAACAATATACTTCTACTTGCAACGTGTCTACTATCACTCAGCTCTCTTGCTCAAGACGAACATGACGCACTTAGATATGCTCACATCTACACTCATGGCACAGCCCGAGGCATGGCCATCGGTGGAGCAGTAGGTAGTATAGGTGCAGACTTTAGCTCCCTTAGCGTCAACCCAGCAGGTATAGGACTCTATCGAAAAAGTGAATTGAATTTCTCCCCCTCCTTTACCATCCAATCCAACAATGGCTCTTATCTAGGCCAAAATAGTAAGGAAAGTAATACCCGACTCAACTTTGCACAAGCAGGCCTCGTAACGGCTTCAGCAAAAAAAGGTAATGCCTACAAAAAAAGTGCATGGAAAACCACTGCCTTTGGTATAGGAGTCAATCGATTGGCTACCTTTAATCAAGAGTATTCCTATACCGGCAAAAATTATAAAAGCTCTTTCATAGAGCGATATGCTGAAGAATTTAATAGACTCGGCGGACTTAATAATGCAACACTCGATCGGGTTAGTTTTCCGGCATACGCAGCTTGGGAAACCTATCTGGTCGATAAAGATTACGCAGGTGATACTAACCTTGCTAAGGCCTATGTACCCTATCAAGATGGACTGCAACAAACAAAAAGAGTCTCCGATAGGGGAGGCATGAATGAGTTAGCCATCAGCTTTGGTGGCAACTATATGGAATCGCTCATGATTGGCGCCACTATGGGTATAGTCCGCTCCAACTTTGATCGTACCGTACGGACGATGGAAGAGGATATCAGTGGTAAATTGGATAATGAATTCAAATATGTACGTCTTACTGAGCGATACAATACAGAAGGTACCGGTGTGAATCTCAAACTAGGGGCTATTTTCAGACCCAATGATGCCTTTCGTTTTGGGCTGGCACTTCACACGCCCACCAAAATGTACTTTAATGATGTGAGCACAATGTTTATGGAATCTCATACCGATAGCTTGAAACTGTACAATAATCCCGCCGCCAACCCTGTATCGAGCTACACACAAGAGACTACTCAAGTATTCAACTACTCGATGAATACACCCTACAAAGCACTCGCTAGTGCAACCTATATCATCCAAAAACAAGGATTTATAACAGCTGATCTGGAATATATCGATTACGCCTCCATGCGCTACGACTACGGACAAGGATTCCAAAATCAAAGCGATGCTGTAAATGATGCTATCAAGAATACCTACAAAAGTGCCGTAAATCTCAGATTAGGAGGCGAAGTGAAAGTGAAGGATATGGCACTAAGAGCTGGGTATGCTTTTTATGGTAGCCCTTACCAAGCGAATTCATCTGTGGGTACTAGGTCTATCTTGTCGGCTGGAACAGGCTACAGAACCAATAGCTGGTTTCTGGATGCCACCTTACTCTATGCTATGCACAAGCGCCATGAAGCTCCTTATGTACTGGCAAGAACAGATGCTGCGGTAACCAACGCTACGATTCAGCAATCTATCACACAAGTGGTCTTGACGTGGGGGTGGCGCTTCTAACAATAAGCGATATTATTCTATATACTAGTTGTACAACCAATCAGTCATATATCTTCAATCAATACAACAAACAAAGATTCAAATGCAATCAGAAAAAATTACTGTCAGAGCACTTGTAAAGGCGAATAAACAAAAAGTGTGGAACTACTACACCCAAGCTCAGCATATTGTGAATTGGAATTTTGCTGACCCCAGTTGGCATTGCCCCGACGCTAGCAACGATCTGCGTGTAGGAGGGCTGTACCACGCTCGTATGGAAGCAAAAGATGCTAGCTTTGGCTTCGACTTCGAGGCCATTTATACCATGGTCAATCCAGGTGAGGGTTTCTCCTATCAATTTGGCGATCGCTATGCCACAGTAGAACTAAAGGGCATAGATGGGCACACAGAAATAACTGTAGTATTCGATCCGGAAACAGAAAATCCGCATGAATTACAACAAAAAGGCTGGCAGTCCATCTTAGATAATTTTGCACGTTATACTGAATCTCATTGAATAATTACGGCGAACACGTTAAGCCTCTTAGCGTTCTATACTTTACTCTGGATACATAACGGGCTATAGTAGCAACACCAGATAAACAGTATCGATCAATACAATACCTTACACTCTCTCGTGGTATCTATCCCTAATAGGGAGTCTATTTTTCGCCCTTAGTACTTTACTATTAGAATCTTCGTAGGTTTGTAGCAAACTCTATTTTTTTGCTGACCCGAAGTCTCATCATTTTAGTACTTTGTATGGCTACCCTTTTCATGCTCCGTGAAAAAGGGTATTATCCTTTACAACACAGCGCAAACGAACTCTATCAGGGGCCAAAGGCAAATCCGGTACTTTGGACATGGAAAGATAATCTGTATCCACCAGAAGAAGTCGACATAGCTCGGCGCTTAAGTGCAGACAGTATCCTCATCAATAAGTCGACACTCGGTGATTTGCAAAAGCTAAAAGATATTGTATTGTTTCTACATCTCAGATTACATACACATCTAGGCAATCCCTCCCCAGAATTGCGAAAGCGGAGCCCTTGGCAGCAATACCTGGCAGTATACAGCGGTCAGCAAGATTTTTATTGTACAAATTACAGTGCCATATTAGCTTTTTTTTGTAGAGCGAATGGCTTAGCAGTCAGAGAAATTGAAATCAAAGGGAAGAATGATAGGCATATCTATTGTGAAGTGTATATCCCATCGTTGAGTAGCTGGGTGATGGCCGATCCTACCAATAATTTTTTGCTTCCGCACAGAGGTCCGACCTATCTCAATACTGTGCAGTTTTTGCGGATACTGCATACAGAACCTACTACGCTCCATGCCTTTTGCATCAGAGACAAACAGATGATTATATCTAGTGGCGATAGTCTGCTACAGCCTATATTTTATAATTTTGACAAAGGTGCCGACTATTATTTCTACAATACGCCCGACTTGCATTCGCTGGCTTCACCCTCCGACAAAATACGTCGATTCTTATTCAATCAGCCTGCAGTGATGTATTACAACGAGCACAAAAAGATTTTTACGGCATGGATACTCGTCAAGTACCTGGTGCTTGCGCTATCAGCTTGGGCTATAGTACAATTGTTTCGGGGCCTTCTTATTATGGTCAGAGATGTGAAGAGTAAACGCAGCACCTAATGCATACATTCATACAATCATACATTCATTCACCTTATCTGATATTATTGATAGATCAATTATGGTTACACAACGATAAGGTATACTATAATTGCAGTAATCATGACAATAAATATGGGGCTATCATCTCATAGTCATTGATTATCCTACATCCGTCCACGCCAGGGTGCGCTCTCGCTCCCGTGCTTCGCAAGCTTCGCACCGCCTCGTGCCTCAGCGCCTTCTGTGTACGGCAGCCACCGAGCGCAGTAGTGAAGTCATCGATCTGTACGAGGAGGTATCGATACATTATCCATGCTTGAGTATTCGATAAGCTATTGCAATTCAATATCCCTGTGAAAAAATCGTTTCTCTTGTTGTTTTTCATTCACCCTACAGGTGTGTGGGAGTTGTACTCAAAAGCGTCGATTTCGTTGGCTTTTCACCTTTCAATGTGATTTGCTGACGCATTATCAATCAGTATCGATATATTGTACTCAGGCAGCAACATAGATATTCTGCCGACGAGGTTTAGCCCGGATAGAAGTGGATATCATCCGAAGCAATGAGCCTTATGTGGGTGAGCCGCGAAGGATATAGCAGCGGATAGCCGGACGTAGCTTCATCATGTGATAGCGATGAGCTTCAAAAAATAAATAAAGTGATACGAATTATTCCCAACGTTTGCCCATGCGGATGTCGGCATAGAGTGAGAGGAAGAAGCTGCGAGCTTGGTTTTGCGCCATGATGGGGATAGCGGAGGAGTAGGCTTCGGCACATAGTCCTATCTCTGCGCCCACAAAGGATTTGCGAGAAAAGGTGTAATCAAAATAGAATCCGGAACGAAGAGCGATACCTGGCTTCATATTGATTTCGGAAATACCTTTGGTAAAGTCTGCACCACCGATGATGGTACCTTGGTTGCGCAGATCTAAAAAAGATTCACGGGTGTCGTCGGAGTAGCGGTCATATCGGCGCACGAAGCCGTTGCCTTCGGGTATGAGTAGGTCGAGGTAGTAGGGTTTGAGCATGCCCAGGGAGAAGGCTGCTGCATATACCCAGTTGATTTGAATGCTTTTAAGATCGGGTTTTCCGCTGATGGGTTTTTGATTGCCGTAGCCTATTTTGAGTTGGTAAAAGTTGTTTATTTTACCATATTTGTAGGGTAGTGGTTTAGGCTCATTGGGGTTTAGGCTCGAAAAGCTTTGGTTTTGTAATCGGTACTCGTTGGGACTTCTAATTTCAGAAAGTTCCACCCAAAGAAAGTTAGTATGAACATGTTCGGGATCTTCTGTACGAATGAATCCCCGTTGTGAATAAATGCCCCATCCATTCGAATAAAGTCTGTATCCGGCGTTCATTTCTTGAGTAATGGGTGGTACTACTTTACGTCTTTTTTGCTCACGCAAAAATTGTTGTTCTTCTTGCTGGAGCCTTCTGTTTTCGGTGGCCATTTCTCTGGCGGCGGCGGCAGAATCCCTTTGGGCTTTGAGAGCAGTTCTGAGTGAGTCTAATCGAAGCTGAGAAGCTGTGGGAGGTGTCGTTTTTGATTTTTTGTTTTGAGAAAATACGAAAGTTGAAGCAAAAAGTGTGCTTGCTATAATCACTATATGGATTAATTTTTTCAAATAGTTCTTAAAATGATGCTGTAAATTTACACTAAAAGTGAATATGACAGCAAGAATAGTTTATCTAGGGGATTTGCGTACAGAAATGACTCATGTGCAAAGTGCCAGTATTGTGGAGACGGATGCGCCCAAAGACAATCAGGGAAAAGGGGAGCGATTTAGTCCTACCGATTTGGTGAGTGCAGCATTGGGATCATGTATGTTGAGTATCATGGGCATAGCAGCTCGTACTCATGGCATAGACATTGTAGATACTATCATAGAGGTGGAGAAGATCATGGTAGCCGATCCGCTACGTCGGATTGGAGAGATCAGGTTGATGATTCAACTGCCCGATAGCGTGTATTACAGTGAAAAGGAAAGGCTTATACTTGAAAAAGCGGCTCTGACATGCCCGGTGATGTTGAGTTTGGGAGAGCGAGTACAAAAGACAATTCGATGGCATTGGGGTAGAGAGTCTGTGAGAGAGAAGTTAGTTTAGTTATTGCCATCGAGTCGTATTACTTTGTTGATACCCTCGAGTGCTTCGAGTCGTCGGCAAAGTTCGTTGAGTTCTTCTTTGTCATTGACAAACACTTTGATGTAGCCTTCAAAGATGCCGTCGTGAGAGTCGATGCTCATGCTGCGCATATTCATTCTTAGTTCGCCCGATACTACATTGGTTATTTTGTGGATGACTCCTACATCGTCAAGTCCATTTATTTTGACACCGGTAAGAACTGCAAGGCCTTTGTTTTTCGCCCATTTGGCTTTTACTACACGGTGGCCATAATTAGCCAAAAGTGTTGATGCATTAGGGCAATTGGTACGATGTATTTTCAGTCCTTCACCGGTAGTGACAAAGCCAAAGACATCATCGCCCGGTATGGGGTGGCAGCAATTGGCGAGTTTGTATTGAATCTGATCGCTTTTTTCGCCAAATAGGATGAGTTCAAAACCTTTGGGTGGGATATCTTTTTGTAGATCGGTGTCGTCGAAGGTTTCGGAAGGTGTGGTGGTTTTGTCTGGTTCTAAAGGAGCCAGAATTTTATCGCCTACTGTGCGCATTTGCGATAAGTCTTTGAGCTCAAATTGCTGTGTAGCTACTGCGTAGTATAAGTCGGTGGGTGAAGGGTATTTGAAATGTTGGCAGAGTTCTTGAATATTGTTGCTATGAGTAGCCAGATGCAAATTTTCCAGCTTTCTAAAAAGAATGATTTTGCCATCGGCAGCGAGTGCTCTTTTTTCTTCGCGGAGAAAATATTTGATTCTGGATTTGGCTTTCGCCGTGATGACTATTTTGAGCCAGTCTTCCGTTGGTTTTTGTTTTTTGGAGGTGATGATTTCTATTTGGTCGGCATTACGCAGTACGTGATTGATTGATACTAGTTTGTAGTTTACTTTGGCGCCGATGCAATGTTTGCCGAGTTCGGAATGGATATCAAATGCGAAGTCGAGTGCGGTAGCGCCTACGGGAAGTATACGCATATCGCCATTGGGAGTATAGGTATATATTTCATCATTGAAGATATCCTTTTTTAGGTCTGCAATAAAATCCATGGCATTGCTGTCCGGATTTTTAAGGATATCTCTGATATGTTTGAGCCATTCATCCAGCTTCGATTCATGGGTATTACCTTCTTTGTATTTCCAGTGAGCAGCCAAGCCTTTTTCGGCTATTTCATTCATTCGTTCGGTTCGAATTTGAATTTCGACCCATCGTCCGCCAGGGCCCATCACTGTAGTATGCAATGCTTCATAACCATTGCTTTTGGGTGTACTGATCCAGTCGCGAAGGCGTTCCAGGCTATGCTGATAGTGATTCGTGATGATAGAGAATACTTTCCAGCAGTCTTCTTTTTCATTTTCGGTTTTTAGGATAATTCTGATAGCAAATAAGTCGTACACTTCTTCAAAAGTGACGTGTTTGGTTTTCATCTTATTGGCGATTGAGCTAATGGATTTAGGTCGCCCCAATATTTCAAATTCAAGATGATTTCGTTCTAGTTCTTCCTTAATAGGCTTAATAAATTCGTTGATGTATCGAGTTCTTTCTCTTTTAGTGTCTTTGAGTTTTTTGTTGATTTCTTCATACACATCATTTTCGGTGTACTTGAGAGAGAGGTCTTCGAGTTCGGATTTGATTTCATATAGGCCTAGTCTATTGGCAAGGGGAGCATAGAGGTAGGTTGTTTCGGAAGCGATTTTGAGTTGTTTCTCTCTACTCATGCTTTCTAGAGTACGCATGTTGTGAAGCCTATCTGCAATTTTGATGAGAATTACACGTGGGTCGTCGGCGAGGGTGAGTAATATTTTTTTAAAGTTTTCTGCTTGTTGAGTAGTGTCTTTTGTTTCTACAACATTTGATATTTTGGTGAGGCCTTCTACGATATTGGAGCAAGTAAGTCCAAATTCCATTTCGATATCTTTGAGTGTTATTTCTGTATCTTCGACTGTATCGTGTAAGAGAGCACAAATAACCGATGTAACGCCCAGTGAAATTTCTTCCACTACTATTTTCGCCACTGCGATGGGGTGTAGGATGTAGGGCTGGCCTGACTTTCGGCGCATATGCTGGTGGGCATCTGCTGCCATTTCAAAGGCTCGTCTGACAAGTTTTTTATCGCCTTTTTTTAGCCTATGTTTTAGGGCACGCAGTAGAGAGCGATATTCTCTTAATATCAGCTTTTTTTCTTCTTCTTCATTGAGGTTATACGTATCTATCACTGGCATATACTTGCAAATTACATAAATATTTTATATTTATTTTTTGATTTTTTCAATGGATAATTTTCTTTAAGGTTCATTGGATATGTATCAAGTTCAGTTTATTTATCAGACAAAAGATATGTTTTGCTTGGCAGGTAATCTGCCATAAGCAACTATTGCAAGGAACTGACGCTCATATCAAGACTCTACATCAATATTTGCTGTATTAGATCACTTTGGCTTAAGGTATTTTTGTCGCAATCGTTGCACTATTCAGATCTTTTGAGTAGACAGTGTGAGGCTTTTGATAGTTGATTGAGTAAAAAAAGTTGTGTGGAGTAATGAGAATCTTTTAGTCATAAAGATGAGCGGTAGCATACAGATGATCTTCATCTGCGATTCTAATTTTTTTGTGCTCCACTTCAATGATACCTTCTTTCTTGAAATCGCTAAGTATTCTGATAAATGATTCTGTGGCTGTTCCCACCATATTGGCTAGTTCTTCGCGTGTAAGACTGATGTTGATAGACCCATCTTCTTCGGTACCATATTTGGCTTTAAGGGATAGAAGTGTTTCAGCTACTCTTTCTCTTACGGGTTTTTGCGACAAGTCACTTATTTTGATTTCTGCATTTTTTAAATCGGAGGCTAGCAGTTGAACCATTTTTTTGTAAATAACCGTGTTTTGCCCGAGTAATTGACTGAAAGCATGTTTTGGTACATAACAAAGTGTAGTTTCTTCCAGAGCGGCAGCGCCACATTGATAGTTTTCTTCGCTCAGGAGGGCTCTGTAGCCTACTACATCAGCATCTTTTGCCAATCGTACTATTTGTTCTTTTCCTTCGGAGCCCTTTCGGAATATTTTTAGTTTTCCTTTTTTAACACAGTACAAACCATGTGGTCTAGTGTCTTGCAAAAAGAGTATTTGTCCTTTGTGAAGTTGAACAACAGACTTTTCATAATTTAAAAAATCAAAACCGTCATCTGTTAAATCTGAGAAAACAGATACCTTACAGTTGGGGCATTGGCGGCAGTCGTAACTACAATGTCCTGAATCCATACTACAAATTTTATATCAGCGTTACAAATATAACATTATAAAATAGCATTTGCAATGTATAATAATAAAC
>DAIUCL010000107.1:0-9669 GCA_036846185.1 Chitinophagaceae bacterium | reverse complement strand
GCCAGGTAGCCCCCCCATACACTCAAAAACATAGATATTACTATCAAACAAGGTATGACCACAATGGATGCGGCAATTTTGGGTAAAATCAAATAAGTTTTCGTATTGATTCCCATAATCTCTAGAGCATCAATCTGCTCACTTACTCGCATATTGCCTAGCTCAGAGGCAATCTTGGATCCTACTACTCCGGCCAGTACGATACATACCACTGTAGGAGACAATTCCAAAAAGGTACTATCTCTGATAATTTGTGCTATGACATACTTTTGTACCAATGGACTTATCAGCTGATAAGCAGTCTGCACCGTAGTTACGGCTCCTAAAAACACAGATATGATGACGACAATACCCAGAGATCCAATCCCTATTTCATAACACTGATGGATAAATTCTTTCCAATATACCCGACTATTCTCGGGTTTGGAAAACATCCCTCCGAGCATCATGATGTATCGACCAAAATGTTCTAAAAATGACATCATCGTCCAAATGTAATACTTTCAGTTGGAATACAAAAAACACTATGCATCTTTACAAAAAATGCACTTTTGTGAATCTGCAAATATTGCTTTGAATGACACTATTTAATAAGCACCTCCGGATGACGTTAATGTTTCGATCGGATGCCACGTAGTTTTTATTTCTTGTAGATCGCCGATAAAATGGAGATGCTGTGCCTTATCTGAGTACCAGTCATAATGCCACTGATGAATGCGCTTGAGGTTGGCTATCGACGAGCGGTGTATTTCATGCCACACTTCGCTACTGTGTCGGGTATATACCAGCGATTGAATATCCATGTGGCTTGCCATCGTAGCATACAAGTCGGCTTCGAATCCGGTGAGCAGATTCACCACTCCTGCCGGCACATCCGACGTGGCGAGCACCTCGGCAAGTGTGATGGCGGATAATGGATAAGATTCAGATGCCAGCCCCACGCAGGTATTGCCCCCTGCTATGGTGGGTAAGAGTATGGATAGTAGGCCCAAAAGTGGGCTTTCGGTGGGTGCAATGAGTGCCACTACACCTACAGGCTCTGGTAGCGAAAAGTTGAAATGTGCCGAGGCTACCGGGTTGACGGTACTGATTAGTTGCTGGTATTTGTCGCACCAACCTGCATAGTACACAGTGCGATCTATGGACATCTGCACTTCTTTTTGAGCCATAGGTTTGCGGATACCCATTAGTTGCATTTCTGCCACGAATTCTTCTTTGCGCTGCTCCAAAATCTCTGCAATACGATATAATATTTGGGAGCGGTTATAGGCACTCCGTTTGCTCCACCCCGGAAGGGCTTTCTGCGCTGCTACCACTGCATTTCTAACATCCTTTTTGGATGATACGCTACAGGTCGCAATGGTTTCATTTTTACTATTTTGGAGTGTCTGATATCGTCCACTTTCTGTACGCGGGAAGGCTCCATTGATGAAGAGTTTGTATGTTTTGGCTATCGTCATGATGTCGTATTGGCATGTAAATATACAGAGGTGTATGTTACGAAATTATATATTTTTTTGTATGAAATAAGGGCGGCGGACACGCTTTCTGCTCCAAATCCTCGCTACATACGGTCATTTTCTACGCTGTATAAGGAGCTTCTGTCGTCGCTCTTATCCAGCTTGAAAATTTGACCGTCTGTAGCTGTGGGTTTTCCGCGTCAATCGTTGCCGCGTGGTACGTCATACTACGCAGTGCAGCCGAATATTGAGTATGTCGATGAAGCTTAGCCTTGATCGCAGCGGCATCCCCGAAGCTGTAGCGCCTTTGTGCGAGGGGCGAAGGGATATAGCGAAGAGCAAGAAGTGGCTCAATAAGGAGGGTGACGATGAGCTCCTGACTTTCATTTTTTGTTTCGTTACAAATTATTATTAATTACAAAAGTAGGTATATATCTGAGTTGATATTTGACTTATAACACCGGCAAGGATTCCCGCATTGTATCCTTTGGTCATTACGGTGACGAGGTATGGCTTTTGGTTGCAGTATACGATGCCACTCTCGTGTAGCTCTCTTTTGCGGTCGATCATATATTCTCCATATTTTCTTGCTACTATGGTTCCTTGGGGTAGCTTGCTGGTAAGACCTATGTCGAAAGTGCTTCGAGACAGTAGTGATAATGCATAATCTGAGTAGTCGGAGTTGAGAAGTGTGGCGTCATACAGCACCCGAAGAAAAACAGAATATTCTTTGATAGTCATGGCATAATTAGTATCGGTGATATTGGGTTTTGATAGATTCAGTTCCGAAAACATGTTGGTAAATTCTTCGATGTTGCAGTGTGTATTCAGCAGCAGAGTGGCATAATTATCGGAATCAATAATCATGTATTCGAGCAATTGACGTACGGTATAAGCTTGCCCTCTCTGTATAGTTTTTGACTTGAAAGTATGCGAAGGCATGGGCGGGGCATCGTGTGGGAGCCGTATTTTTTGATCTAGGATCGCAGGATTTTTTTCGGCTCTTTTGAGGTAGTGGATCATCATGGGCACTTTGATGAGGCTTCCCGGATGATAGCCTTCTTGTTCATTCACTGCGGTCCATTCGCCGGTAGCTAAGTCGCTGATATATACCGAAGCTTGAAATAGTTCACCATTAGATTTGCCTTTACCTATTGTCTCGGTGATTTGTTTTTTTATATGATCCATCTTTTGTGAGGGCATCATTACATCTACATAACGCAATGGCCTGGTATAAGTATATTTATTATCCGTTATAGTGCGCATTTGCTGTGGCTCCACTGTGGAAGATTGTGCATTTTGGGAAGTACTTTGCGTATTGTATACATACAAGCCTGTAGCTACGATACTACAAGCCATAATCAATTGCAATACATTTAATTTTTTGTCGAGAAAGAACTTTTTAGGCATGTACCAAAAATAGGGCAATGGATAAAGCCATTTATCGCTTTTAGACCAATAGGTAAAAGGAGTAGATGAAACAAAATTCAGCAATCAAATTCTGTGTATTCGTCTAGAAACTTATCGTATTAATCGTACTTTTTTTGACGGAGATAATTGTAGATTTCTACTTGTGAGCGAAACACAGCTTGTGATTTGTCTCGTTTTACGTAGTTATTTTTCTGATCATTATCTATTATTCGGGCTTTTACGTTTTCCGAAAGTTGCATTTGCAAGATCGATTTCAGTTCTTCTTTTATCACCGGATCATATACCGGACTGGTCACTTCTACTCGATGATCGATATTACGGATCATCCAATCGGCGCTGGATATGTAGATGTCTTCTTTGCCTTTGTTGTAAAAATACATGACACGGGCGTGCTCAAGATACTCATCTACGATGCTGGTAGCATTGATACTACTAGCCCATTTTTTATTGCTTGTTTTGGCACAGCATATACCTCTGATAATCAACTTGATATCAACTCCGACAGTTGCAGCATCGTATAATTCTTCTATCAACAGATCGTCTGAAAGGCTATTGAGTTTGATAATGCACTGTCCGTGTTTGTCGCCTTTAGTAGCTCTGATTTCATTTCGAATTTTTTCTACAAACCAGGTTCGAGTATTTAGAGGAGAAACGATGAGTGTTTTACAAAGTTTTAATTTTTGGATGAGATGAGGACGTTCTATATAATCAAATACTTTGATAATATCTGAAGTAAGTCTTTTGTCGGAAGTGAGCAGGCAATGATCGCCATAGTAGCGGGAGGTACTCTCATTGAGATTACCGGTGCTCACAAAGCCATAATGCTTCAATGATTTATAGACACGTTTGGAGATAAGACATAGCTTAGCGTGCACTTTTTTGTCGGGCAAGCCATGGATAACTTTTACGCCTTCTTCTTCCAAAATACGTTTCCATTTGAGATTCGCCTCTTCATCGAAGCGTGCTCTAAGTTCTAATACCACGGTTACTTTTTTGCCATTTCGAACGGCATTAATCAACGCTCTTACTATTTTGGATTCTTTGGCAAGGCGGTAGCAGGTGATTTTGATTGTTTCTACAAATGGGTCAATGGCCGCTTCACGGAGTAGATCGATGATAGAATCAAAGCTATGATACGGAAAGTGCAACATCACATCTCTACTATTCAGCACTTCTAATATTCGGATAGGTTGTGTAAGGAGAGGGTGCACAAAGGGCTTGTTTCGAACCTCCCTTTTTTCAAAAACTTCCAGTGGAAAATCCATGAAATCCTTGAAATTATGAATACGACCACCTGGTATAAGATAATCTTTTTTGGTAAGATTCAATAGTTTGACTAAGTAGTTTAACAAATTTCGCTGAATCGCTCTGTCGTATACAAGCCTTACGGCCTTTCCTTTCTTTCTGTTCTTTAATCCTTTTTCGATATTCTCTATCAAATCCGTTTTGATATCGTTGTCAATATCCAATTCTGCATCTCGAGTCACCTTCACGATATAACCTTCAAATAAGTTAAACCCAAATTGAGTAAACAACTTCGGCAGGCAAAATCGAATCACATCTTCCAGAAGAATGATACTCTTTTCGCCCTTCAAGCTTGGTAATATCAAAAATCGTGGCAAGCTCTGTGTGGGTACTTCAATCAACGAATAGCTATTCATAAACGAATTACTGCTATTGCCCATACTACACGCAAGATAAATAGATTTGTCGTGCAAGAGTGGTAGCTCCGGAATACTCTCAATCATCAAAGGGGTGATATTGGTACGAACCTTATCGTCAAAATACATCTCTACATACTCTTTTTGGAGTTTGCTAAGTTGATTTTCATTCACTATCAGCACTTTATCTCTCTTCATCTCATGCAGGATGTCTTGATAGATTCTATCAAATTCTTTTTGTTGTTCGAGTACCACAGCTTGTATTTCCTTCAATATCAAAGCCGGTTTGTCTTCCAAATACATTTTGGCTGCTTTGCCAAACTGCACCATTCTATTGAGCGTAGCAACCCGAACCCTAAAAAACTCATCTAAATTATTGGAAAATATCCCCAAAAAACGTAGCCGTTCCGGCAATGGAACAGTAGAATCATTGGCCTCCTGTAAAACTCTTGCATTGAAAGCTAACCAACTTAAATCACGCGTAAACTTTGTTTTCAACTCTTTTTGCTTCATCATATGCCTAAGGCAAAAGTAATAGTGCTTTCCAAATTGTAATGTTAAGTTTTGAAATAGATATTTTTACTGATCATCTCTAGATTTCCATTTACCGAAAATGGTGGGCGTGCCCCTACGGGTCGGGCTATCCACTGCTACTCCTCGCCCCTACGCACAAAAAGCTCACACCTGGCTGTGGGGTATCCGTTTCTATCCCTCACGCAGCTTCTGCTCTTGGCATGTTGATTGCATTTAATAGTTGCCGATACTTTTTTTTTGATATTTTTTTATGAAAAAATAAGGGTTGAAACAATTTGTATAACAGAAAAATATATGTGAGATATTTATACATATATAGCATTCACCTTTGTTTTTTCTTTTTTGGCATGAATTTTCGTCTTATATTGTGAAGAAATAAAACTACAACAAACGATAAAAAATACATTTTTATGAAGAAAATAACTTTACTTTTTGCCTTTGCACTTTCAGCTTCTGTGGCTGATGCACAATTATTTTCAAGTGGCAACAACCTCATTGGAGGTACTTCCGTAGGTATAGGTACTGCTTCGCCAGCAGCTACCCTACATATCCGACGCAATAATACTGGCCCTACCCTATTTGTAGAAAACACAAGCCCCACGGGGTCACAGGCATTTCGAATAATGAACGACCAAGCGCTGCATTATGCTACATTTACGAAGTATGGCAGTGCAGTGCAAGGCGGGTTTGCCGGTATCGCTTCCTTATACCCCTTCGCTAGCGCATTGGCATTTGGCAACAATGGCGGTGCAATGCTCAACGCCTCTAATCAAAATATTGGTTTCGCAATTTTCAAAAACGGTAGCTATCGTATGCGTATTCATATCGATGCAGGCACCGAAAATGTTGGACTCGGAGGTGCTGCAATTCCACGTGCCCTGGTTCATATTAATAGTGCTACCACCGGCGATACGCTCAAGATTACCAATAGCACTACCGGGCATACTATCAATGATGGATTGAACATTTACAATGCAGGGAATGAAGCCTTTGTAATGAACCTGGAAAATAGCCCATTGAACTTAGGTGCCAACAATACCGTTGGGCTGAGAGTGAATACCAACGGTACGGTCAATATCGGTACCACGCCTACCCCATCTGGATACAAACTGTATGTTGAACAAGGTATACTTACCGAAAAAATTAAAGTAGCACTCAAAACAAGTAACAACTGGGCGGACTACGTATTCGCCGACGATTATACCCTGAGTCCTCTTTCCGAAGTAGAATCCTTTATCAAAACCAATAAACACTTACCCGGTATCCCATCAGCCAACGAAGTAGTAGAAAATGGACTCGACCTCGCCTCTATGGATGCCAAACTTCTTGAAAAAATTGAAGAACTTACATTGCATCTCATACGAATCGAAAAAGAAATGCATATTCTAAAACAAGAAAATGCCAAACTTCAATCAAAACGTAGAAAATAATTGATTTACACTAAAACACTATTTTTATGAAACGTAAATCATTTTCCCTACTCCTGCTTCTTTTCATGCTTGTTCGAAGCACCTATGCTTTTACGGGTATTGATCAAAAACTCGAAAGAGTGGACTTTTCCTTACTCGAAAACACATCGCTATTCGACTATCAATCCGATAATCGGCTGCTCGATAATTATGTAAAAGAATATGAATTGTGCAAAATCAATGATCATGCCATCAAACATCTGCTTGCTTCATCTCCACATGCACTAAAAATACCGATTCTCATAGATGGGAAATGGACCACTTTACACCTTGTACAAAATCAGAATTTTTTAAAAAACACGCTGTTCACTACCCAAAACGAACAAGGACAAACAATCACCCCCTACTCTAAAGGTCTTTACTATCACGGACGTGTAGATGGTGCCCCCCTTTCAGTAGTTGCAATCAGCATCTTTGCCGACGAGGTAATGGGTATCATTGCCACCGACGAAGGCAACTGGGTAGTAGGCAAATTGCAACAGCAATTGAAAAATATGGACTTGCATGTAATCTATAACGACAAATCCATGCTTACCCCTCCTGATTTTGCTTGTCATAGTTCCGAAAAATCGCCTTTGCCAAAAGCCTCAGAAGATGAAATAATAGTAGAATCATTAGCTACTAAATGCATAAAACTATACATAGAATGCGACTTCAAGGTGTATCAAGATTTTAGTAATAGTGTACCCAATGCTACAAATTATGCCACCGGACTAATGAATAATGTAGCTACCCTCTACCTCAATGACAGTGTACAGATAGGTATTTCTCAAATAAATATTTGGACAAGCTCGGATCCTTATGCGTCTGCCAATAATACCAGTGCTATGCTCACTGCCTTTGCCACACAAATGACAAATGGTTTTAATGGCGATGTGGCTCATCTGCTCTCCAGAAGATCTGTAGGAGGAGGTATTGCTTATTTGGGCATCTTGTGTATCAATCAGAATTACTATAAAACAGGACTTTCTGCCAACCTCAGTACGACCATCACTCCTCTTCCTACCTACTCATGGAATAGCATGGTGATTACTCATGAGCTTGGACACAACTTCGGCTCCCCGCACTCTCACGCTTGCTTCTGGAATGGCAATAATACTCGTATCGACAACTGTGCTGGCAACTTCAATGTAGCTTATCAGGAAGGCAATTGTAATTCATTTCCACCCGACCCGGTTGGAGGTGGCACTATCATGAGCTACTGCCACTTGAGCAATGTAGGTATTAATCTCAATCTTGGATTCGGTCCGGGGCCCGGCAATTTGATTCGCTCCGAAGTAATTGCCGGTAACTGCCTCACACCTTGCATAGAATGCAATCAGGATATCACTATCTCCGGCAACTATGCTACCCCTTCTACCGAAAGTGCTACCTGGATTCAATCAGTTGCAGCTACCACTATAAGTAATTCCGGCACGATAGCCCTCGATGCGGATGAAAATGAATATATCCTTATGGCTCCTGCTAACAATAATGCATTTTTTATCAGCCAACCAGCCAATAATAATGCTTATTTTGTAGCTCAAGCTTATAATGGCTGTGAAAACAGTTTGCCAAACAAACCTACAAATACTAATGGATTAGTCAGTTCGGGTACAGGGTCAAATTTGATTTCTTGTTATCCCAATCCCACCAGGGGGGAACTGTTTTTTTCTCACTCCCATGGTATTCCTATCAGCGCCCTTACCGTATACTCCTCCGGCGGACAACTACTCTTGCATGAAAGTGCTAATACCAAGTCAATTTCTATGACTTCGCTTAGTGCCGGTATTTACTTTGTCAAAGTAGTATGCGCCGATGTGGTCGAATATCTGCGTGTAATAAAGGAGTAACTAGCTTCTCTACATCGGTATGAAGTAATGCCTCGATTACACAATGTAATAGTTGTATGAAGCACAGACCGATGAATAATGAAAAAGTCGATGAAAACTAGCCGAGATGGTAGCGGTATCCTCTGGAGCCTATCGGGCGAAAGAGATACAAGCGTACAGCTCGATGTAGATGACCGAAGTATGTACGATGAGCTCCTGATTTTTTTTACCTGTCTTTCGAGAAAGTGATGTATTATTTTTCACAGACGAATTTGTCGTAAATTACACAATTTATATGCAAATTTGTACACTCATGAAAGGCAAAAAAATACTCATAGCCATTACCGGCAGTATAGCGGCTTACAAAATCCCCCTGTTGGTTAGGCTATTGATCAAAGCGGGAGCGGAAGTGAAAGTGGTAATGACTCCAAGTGCAGGAGAATTTGTATCGCCTCTGGTACTGAGCACCTTGAGCAAAAATCCGGTACTCACTAGCTTGCAAAATGACCAAGAATGGTCGAATCATGTGATGCTGGGTCGCTGGGCCGATCTGATGATTGTGTGCCCATTGAGTGTCAATACACTCGCCAAAATGGCTCATGGTATCTGCGATAATCTCCTTATGGCAGTATATCTTTCTGCTACTTGTCCGGTGTGGGTAGCTCCTGCTATGGATGAGGATATGTGGCTGCATCCGAGCACACAGTCCAACCTTACAAGATTGACTTCGTATCAACATCGCATTATCCCTTGCGAATATGGTGAACTCGGAAGTGGACTTATAGGCATGGGTAGAATGGCTTCGCCTGAATCGATTTTTGGGCTGATCAGTGAGTATTTTACCGCTGACAAACCTTTGCGTCACAAAGTAGCATTGGTGACAGCAGGCCCAACATACGAAAAAATAGACCCTGTGCGTTTTATAGGAAATCATAGTAGTGGCAAAATGGGGGTAGCGATTGCAAAAGAATTGCAAGAGGCTGGATGTTTGGTACATCTTGTGCATGGCCCGGGAGTGAAAACACCCTTGCAGGAAGGTATAGTATGCCATGCAGTAGAAGCAGCCGATGAAATGTATGCTGTATGTATGAACCTCTTCCCACATGCAGATATTACCGTAAAAGCAGCTGCTGTAGCTGATTACAAGCCTAGTGTGCAAGCTAGTCGGAAAATAAAAAAAAGCGAGAATACCCTGGAATTGATATTGGAAAAAAATAAAGACATACTGAAAGCGCTGGGTGAACAAAAACGTGAAAATCAGTTGCTAATTGGATTTGCACTTGAAACAAATAATGAAGAAGAG
>DAIUCL010000106.1:0-9678 GCA_036846185.1 Chitinophagaceae bacterium | reverse complement strand
CATATATTATGCTATTAAAAACTGCAATAATGAAATGAATATGGAATTAATCAATATAGGTCTCATTGAACTCTATTCCATGCTGAGCAAGTTCCTTTAGTACTGGTTTATAAACTGATTTCATAATAGGGATTTGGACACCTACAAGATTCTGGATTTTTCCGGTTAGGAACAATTTAGTAAAAATGGCCATAGGTAATCCTACTGTTTTTGCCATTGCCGTGTAGGTTTTATCTTCCCCTTCAACAATAAGTGAACTACTCAGCTTTGCATTGATGTTTTTTCTACCGTATTCAAATTCATGGTGCATAACAATCATGTCTTTGTCTTTAGCTTTCATTTGCCATTTTACTTCAAGTTTTTTCTGAAGTATATCCGCAGACGATGCTTCAGAAAGCATTCCGATAGTTTCATCAGAAAATAGCCCCAACCATTCGAGTAATTCATAAGCTAGTGAATAGTTATTAGAAATTTGTTTTATTTTCTCTGAAGGAGAATTTCCATCAATTTGATTTGTGGCAGACATGAACCATTCATAGTAAGTCATGTTGGATGTATTCCATACAGTGGTATCATCTGTAAGTCCCAGACCGACTATTGCGTTCCAACCAATACAGTATTCTTCGTGTCTGAAGGTGGCCCTCAACATTGTTTTTACGTGTTGTAAACCATAGATTAATTTGTAGCTCAAGCTGTCTCTGTTGGCATAAGCAGCTAGCATACCTATACCTGGTACGTTCACCGTTTCATATTCTGCAAATACACTCTGATATGATAAATGTTTTTCAAAGCCGGCAAGGAGGAAGTCAGCGCCAGATTTACCTGCCATAACAATATTTCTGGGGTTCCAGGATATTTTGTAGTGCCATGGGTTAGTATCGGATGATGGTGCGACTAATCCTCCACAGTACGATTTGAAGGAGTGTATATCACCTCCTAATTTATCAATTTCATCGATTATTTTCATCGCACTCATATGGTCAATACCAGGATCAAGTCCTATTTCATTCATGAATAGGAGTCCTGCATTTCTGGCTTCTGTATGTAAGCTTTTGAGTTGCTCAGAAACATAAGAAGCTGTAATTAAGTTTTTCTTAAGTTCAAGGCAGTCATGGGCAATAATGAAGTGTAAATCTGGTGGAAGTAGCGAAATTACGATATTGGCATTATTTATCAGCCTTTTTCGAAACTGATCTTCGTGTATATGGATTTGCACTGCGGTGCCAAAACCTCTATCTCCAATGCGCTCCAATGCTGCATTAATGTTGGTATCGGCAACGGTTACTTGCCAAAAATATCGGGGGGCGTTGTCCAATAGGTATTTGATTAGGTAAGAAGATGACTTGCCAGCTCCAAAAACTAAAATATTTGTCATGTTTAATTATATAAAAATAAATATGTAGCTTTGCAAATGTATTGACTAAAAAATACAATAAAGAATGAAAAACAGAACATTCAAAATTTTATTGGTTTCAGCTTTTGCGATTTTTGTATTAAGCTCATGTGCTACAAAAAAGAAATACGGTTGTCCCGGTCATATTTCTATAGGTCAACTGATAGGTCTATAATCTCATGAATTGGTTAGAATTAACTTCCATCCAAGTATTGGATGATTTGGTATTGCTTAGCCTAGAGCGTCCGGTAGTCATATTTAAGCACAGTACCAGATGTAGTATTAGTGACATTGCTAAAGGACGTTTGGAGAGAGCTGGTGATCAGGAATGGATTTCATTTTATTATCTTGATTTACTCAAATATAGGGAGATATCTAAGGCTGTTTCGGAGCGCTTTGCAGTGCATCATGAATCTCCTCAAGTGTTATTGATACGAAATGGGGAATGTATTTACGATGAAAGCCATATGGGTATCTTGATGGATGAGATCTTGAATCATTCAGTTTGAAAAACAATTGCGCTTATTGGTAATATTTTTCTAGTCGCACTTCGCTTGATGCAATTTGGGCGCCCATAGGAGGGTTTTTCTTATGAATACTAAGATTTAAGTATTTTACAATGTTGTAGTGCTGAATTATTTCTTTCTCAATTGATTGCAAAAGTGTTTCGAGTAGTGGGACGGGTTTGTCGAAATGTTTTTTAATAATTTGAAAAAGTACTAAATAGTCTATAGTGTCAGAAATATCTTTGATAGAGGACTCATCAGCTATTCCGACGCTGATATTCACTACAAAATGGTTTCCCAGAGTTTTTTCTTCAGGGTATAGACCATGACTTGCGATGAGCTCGATTGTATTTAGTGCTATGAAAAGAATAAAGAATCGATTAAGGTGTAACTGAGACCGTATGTATTGCTTCGTAGTCTTGTACAAAATTTTCGTTGCCAACATATAGCCTGAAGGTAAAATCTCCACTTTGGTTTACAACGTATTTGATAATTGGATTTAAACTTGTCGTTCCATCAGGTAGTATCCATTTTTGTCTTGTGGAATTGAGAGAACAATTTTCTAGGTTCATGGTGTCATTGACCTTATAAAATTCTTTGTTGGTGCAGATTCTTGGTTTGGGTTCACCTTTCTTTTTTCGGCATGCAACGGCGGCTAGCACAACTAATGAAAGTATCATGATTTTCTTCATCTGATCAGAATATTAAAGTAGCACAAATATAAATTAATAATTGACCAACAAAGTATATAAAGATATAATTTTATGGAAACATACATAGATACTTTGTCGGTAGTATATATTTAATATGAAAATACGTACTACTGCGGCAACGATTGCAGCGGAAAACCCGCATACCGAGAGGCTTAGGCCGAATCGGGAGAGGATTTGAAGCGAAAAGCGTGTCTGCCGCCCAAATTTTTTTATTAAAAGGGATTATCTACTTAATAGTAGCAGCCAGTAATGAACTAATTGATACAGAGTTAATACGGATTACATAACACGAGATAAAAACTGGTAAAACTCTTTTTTGGTTTTGTGGAAATCACTGCTTGTGTCATGCATCAAGTCGATTAAGTTGCCATCTTGTTCTATCATTTTTACGTTAATATAGTTCGGTTTTTCGTAAGCAGTCTTGAGTAAAGATTCGTTTTTCAAATTGACATCGTGATGTAATTCATCGATATGCATATCCATTATTTTGAACTTGTTTTCGAAGTGCTCTATCTCCAATAAGATTGCTTTGCCTGTATTTTTGCTAACCACTTCGTCTAGACGTTTTCTTAGGTATACAATTTCGGTTTTGAAAAAATCGAGTTCTCTTTTCCATTCTTCACAGAGTAAATGGAGGTGTGCGATGCTGTCTTTCATATATATTCGTTTTAAATTTTGTGATTCAAATTTAGTACGAAAAGTATGACAGAAATATTGATACATATCATGTATACAAGGGGCTCCATTGTGACAAAAATCACCCGAAAGACCATTAATTAGTTGCACCTTTGCAAAAAAAATAACATGAATATTGAAAATCTTTTGGTAGAAAAAAAAGGGACTGTATTAGATGTAAGATCATATGAAGAGTATGTAGCAGCTCATGCTCCCGGATCGATTAATATCCCTTTGGGTGAAATACCTCATGAGTTAGAAAAAATAAAATCACTAAAAAGGCCATTAATTCTATGTTGTGCTTCAGGTAATAGAAGTGGGATGGCAGAGCGTTTATTGTCAGCTCAGGGAATAGACTGCTGTAATGGCGGCTCATGGATGGAAATTAACTACTTGCTTTCACAATTACAAACCTCTTAATAGTAGTAATATGTTTGATTTTTTGAAAAAAATATTAGGGACGTCAACAACATCTGTTGATTACAAAAATCTTGTACGTGATGGAGCTCTGATACTTGATGTTCGTTCCAAGGGTGAGTTTGAAAGTGGTCATATTAAAGGAGCCATAAATATACCTGTAGATCAGTTGAAAAATAATTTGGCAAAACTGAAAGATAAACAAAAAGCAATTATTACCTGTTGTGCTTCCGGTATGAGGAGTTCTTCTGCCAAAGCAATTCTCCAAGGTAGTGGCTACACGAATGTGTATAATGGAGGAGGATGGTCATCTTTGCAAGATAAATTACTATAATGATTCAGCGTATCTTCAGTAAAGCTCTAATAGCCAGAATACTGAGAAGTGCACTAGGTGTATTGCTGATATTAGCTTCTTTAAAGACGTATTCGTTTTTACCATTGAGTTTGGGCATATTTTTGTTGCTTCACGGATTGTTTCAATTTGCAATAGTCAGGCAAAGAGTATGTACTCAGCAGTCATGCGATTTGAATACTTCATCGCACTGTAATATCGATTCAATAGTCTGATAAAATAGATACTCACTCAAGAGTGTGTTAATAAGTAAACGATTATTTCCTTGCTTAACTTTCACTATATGATACGGTAAATGTCCAAATACTAAACGTCCTTTAGAATCTTATGATATGATATTCTTTTAACAGTTTTATCGATTAGAAATGATAAAGAAATATTCATGAACATAAATCAATTATAGGTTTTCTTACAAAATATTATGTATTAAAAAAGCTGCCATAAGGCAGCTTTTTTAATATTGAATAATCCAATTTTCTATTAATGTTGAACTACAACTCGATGTACTGATGAATTGTTTTTAGAGTCAAACAACATAATGTGATAAACACCGGCTGCAATTGAAGATGTATTGAAGCTGATTTTATTATTACCTATCGTTGTATTAGTTGTTTTGCTTTCAACGATATTACCTTGAACATCTACTAAAGTTGCCATGATTTTATCAGCATCTTTCATGTTAAGATCAACAGTTATTACATCAGAAGCAGGGTTCGGATATACGCTGATATTTTTGATTGACTGACTGAAGTCTTCAGTACCTACTGGAGTAAGAGAGGTCAGATTGACGGCTTGATAAACTTGCTTGTCTGCACCTTGAATCCAAGCGATCACATATAAGTCTGTAAACTCTTCAATACTATGTTCTGTGTTGTGATTGATGCGTTCAGCTGTTGTCCCATTTGCAGGGAGTCTGTAATTTCCTTTAAATTCCCAAGATAGAGAGATGGAATCCCAATTACCAATTGCTACATTGGGTACATTGGTTCCATTTTCATTAGGAAGCATTTTTTTCATTACGTCAAAAAATTCAGTTTCTCCATTCGATTTTACATTTGCTGTAGTTCTTTTTTCTAATACCGCAACATACAATTTAGCGCCTACTGCATTGAAAAGAGGAGAGAATTTAACTTTAGTATTTACGGTTTTATTATCAACACCATAAGTTCCTTCTAATTTGAAATTGGCTGGTACTGCTCTAGCTGCATTATAAAGAGCTGCTGTAAAGTTGCTGGCATTGCCGTCCCATCCTCCATCTATTTCCATACGAGGAATAGAATTGATGGCATAATAAGCTCTACGGTTTACAGCTTCTGTTGTACAGTAAGGATCTCCTGTACCGGGAAAATCTTGTTGATATTTCACATTCACAAAGTCAGCGGCAGGAAATGCACTTACGACAGCTTTATAATTTTCATTACCCGGTCTGCATGGTCCACAAGTAGAGCTAGAAAATATTTCAAAAAGTGGTTTGCGTTGAACTAGTTCGCTCATTACGCTTACTTGTTTAGTTTTGCTATCGTCTTGTGGGTTTGCATCAGGATTATTACCATTAAGGTTGGTGGCATAGCACTCGATACTGTGTGAGCCTATTGTTGCATTCCAGGGAGTAGGATGTGTAAAGTTGTAGGTAGCAAATGGAGCTATGTTTAAGCCAGTCAATGGAGCAGATACGGCCGCACCACCATTGATTTTGTAATTCATAGTCAATGACGTGATTGCTTGTGCACCAAGATTACGAATGACACCTGTAATATTTACATTGCCGGCACCCAAATAATTATTAGTGGTGATCTGAGTTACTGACATATCATAGTTGGGTTGCGTACCAGGTACAAAAGTATAGAAGGTATTGTCTGCAGGAGTTGGGTCACCGCCAGCCAAAGCATTTAAATTGGGGGATGTTGGAACAGAAATAGCAGAAGCCGAACTAAATTGTAGACCTGCAGATACAGATTTAGTATTTGCATAGCCACCTGTTCTGTTGTCTACGATATGAACACGGTTAGTACCTTCTTCCAATACGATACTCCAATAGCAAAAATTGCTACCATCGGATGCAACTGTACCATAGCCATATGAGCTGAACTGAATCCAGTGTTGTCTATTGGGCGATGTGCCAAAAGTCTTAGTCACTACATAGTCATTAGCCCCTATACCACCAAGTCCCCATATACATACTGAGTTATCAGGAATGGACACATCAGGTAGTGCTGCTTTCGTAAAAGAAGGAGCTGGCAACACTGTACCAGAGTTGAAGGTCAATACTCCGCTGTTAGAAACTTTGTATGAAGTGACCGCAGCTCCATTAAAGGTAAAGGAGAAAGGCACATTCTGCACTGGAGACCACGATGGTGAAGCAGAAGGGTTATGAATGGTAGTCCATGTAGCAGCTAAACCGCCCCCTACAGGATATTCATCGTCATTGTTTAATCCACCCGGATTTGTGTTTGCATTCGGATTAGGAATTTGATAGTACTGTGCATTCACCGTAGCAAAGGCCAGCAATAAAGCACTAAGCAAAATAGAAATTTTTTTCATATAAACATTATTTAGAACCCTAAAGTTAATCATTTATGTGTATGATTCAAAAAAAATAAGATTAAAAAGACCAATATTCAATTTTTACTCCCCAAAATATACACTCAAGAAAAAAAATTTACATTACATGACACTCATAGTACATTTGCCTTTATGATACAAGTTACTTTACCTGACGGTAGTGTCAGGACATACGAACACGAGGTGACAGCCTATGATGTAGCCAAGTCAATCAGCGAAGGACTTGCCCGCAAAGTACTTGCTGCCGATGTCAATGGCGAAGTATGGGATTTGTCAAGAACCCTTCCTGCTTCGTCTGTACTTCGTCTTCTTACATGGGATGACAAAGAGGGCAAAAATACATTTTGGCACAGTTCGGCTCATTTGATGGCTGAAGCGGTGGAAGCCCTTTTCCCGGGCGTGAAGTTCTGGGTCGGTCCACCAGTGGAAAATGGTTTTTATTATGATATTGACTTCGGTACACATACAGTAGGTGAGGATGATTTAGCTAAAATCGAAGCGAAAATGGTAGAACTTGCAAAGCAAGATAACCGCTTTGAACGAACAGAAATCAGCAAAAAAGATGCTGTCAACTACTTCTTTGAAAAAAATGACGAATACAAACTAGATCTTCTCCAAAATCTTGAAGATGGTAATATCACCTTTTACAAACAAGGCAATTTTACCGATCTATGTCGAGGCCCCCATATCCCATCTACGGGTAGCATCAAAGCAATCAAACTCACCAATATAGCCGGTGCTTATTGGAAAGGCGACGAGAAAAACAAACAACTTACTCGCTTGTATGGAATTACCTTCCCTAACAATAAGCAGCTCGATGAATATCTCACCATGCTCGAAGAAGCTAAAAAACGCGACCATCGAAAGCTGGGCAAAGAGATGTCCATCTTCTGTTTTGACGATGATGTAGGTCAAGGATTACCTTTGTGGATGCCCAACGGTGCTATTCTTATCGAAGAGCTTGAAAAACTAGCCAAGGAAACAGAAGAAGCACAAGGATACAAACGAGTCGTTACCCCTCACATCGCCAAAGAAAGTATGTACCTCACTAGTGGTCACCTTCCTTACTACCAAGACAGTATGTTTCCTCCTATGGAACTCGACGGTACTAAGTATTACCTCAAAGCGATGAACTGTCCACACCATCACAAAATATTTGATGCAGAACCACGCAGTTACAAAGACTTACCTCTTCGTATGGCCGAGTATGGTACCTGCTATCGATACGAACAAAGTGGAGAGCTCTTCGGTCTCATGCGTGTTAGATGTTTACACATGAACGACGCACACATCTATTGTACACGTGAGCAGTTTGGTGCAGAGTTTAGAGCTGTCAATGAAATGTATCTCAAATACTTCAACATATTCGGTGTAGACAAATACGTCATGCGATTATCACTCCATGATCCCGCCAAGCTCGGACAAAAATATATCAACGAACCAGAGCTATGGAAAGAAACTGAAACAATGGTTCGCAACGTCCTGATCGAAAGCAATATTCCCTTTGTAGAAGTACAAGACGAAGCCGCCTTTTACGGCCCCAAAATAGATGTGCAAATATGGAGCGCCATCGGACGTGAATTCACATTGGCAACCAACCAAGTCGATTTTGCTCAAGGCAAACGATTCAATTTAAGTTTTACCAGTCAAGATAATAAACCCGAAATTCCTCTCATTATTCACCGTGCACCGCTCGGTACTCACGAGCGATTTATTGGTTTTCTCTTAGAACATTATGCCGGAAAATTCCCTCTATGGTTGGCCCCTCAGCAAGTCAAAATACTTCCCATCAGCGACAAATTTGCCAGCTATAGCCAATACCTCCTGGCGCAACTCAAACAAGCCGGTATCAGAGCAGAGCTCGACGACAGAAGCGAAAAAATCGGTAAAAAAATTAGAGATGCAGAATTAGCTCGCATTCCTTACATGTTCATCATCGGCGAAAAAGAAATGAACGAACAATCCGTTTCTCTTCGCATACAAGGACAAGGCGACAAAGGCATGATAGAATTTTCTACACTACTTTATCAAATGCAAGCGCAAATCAAAAATCGTTCTTAGTCAACTATTTTTTTTCTGGAGCGAGACTGTCGAACATCTAGCATCGATAGTCCCGCTCTTCGTTTCTATCTCCCACTTTGCTCCCCACATAAGCCATACAAGTGGGAGTATATCCACTGCGATCGGGGCTAAAGTTCAGGGTCTGTATTAAGGCTAAGCAGAATGAACCCCCATTGATAAGATTGCGAAATTGGAAGTATGCAGATACTAAATCAAATATTCTCCATTCATTTCATTACTCCCTACATCAGACCCTTTTAAAAGTCATTTGACAAAAAATATAAGCAACACAGATATAAAAGTTACATTGTTAGCCAGTTCTCTAGTAGTATTGAATCGGTCTAAAAATTACCTTAAGGACATGTAATAGCTGTCGATATAAAATTGCCATTATTGTCAACCGTAACCCTCCAGCAATTTCCATTGGGAGATTTTAATATGATACCAGCCCCAATGTCTAATATATTTACATCACCTCCGGCTACACTGACTGTAGATGGTGGATTAGTGGTGCCAAAACCAAATCTTCCATTTTCTGTAAAAACAGCCCTGTCTACATTGTTCGTAAAGAAATATAAACCATGATTCGTAGAAGTTCCTATACCTCCTGTAGAAAATGGATGTGGTGCTGTAATGTATAATGACGAATTGATGGTACTATTCTCTAAATGTATCTGGCTATTGGCATCGCTTAAGTGAAAAAAAGATGACGGATTTGTCGTGCCAAAACCGAATCGACCATTTGCTGTAAAGACAGCCCTGTCTATGTTGTTTGAAAAGAAATATAAACCATGATTCGTCGATGTACCTATTCCTCCAGTAGAACCAGGAGCAGGAGCTGTAATATACAAGGAGGAATTGAATGCATTGTTATCAAGGCGCAATTCTGTATTGGCACCACTTAAGTGAAGCAACGATGCAGGGTTAATAGTTCCTATCCCTATATTCCCTGCACCATTGATGGCAAGTCGATCGGTATTGTTGGTACCCAATAGCAAG
>DAIUCL010000105.1:0-9733 GCA_036846185.1 Chitinophagaceae bacterium | reverse complement strand
GCTAATAATAGCAGAGTGTTTTTTCATTTTCTATTTTAACGCTAAAAATAGAAATGTTTTAAGAGATAAAATCCATTTTATTTAAGAATTTCATGTCCCAATTTGTCTCGTTTGGTCTTCAAGTATTTTTCATTGTGAGGGTTTGGGCACATTTCAATGGGGATGATATCTACAATCTCTAATCCATAACCCAATAGGCCGGCTCGTTTGCGAGGGTTATTGGTGATTAGTTTTATTTTCGATACATCGAGCATTCGAAGGATTTGTGCACCGATTCCGTAGTCTCTTTCATCCATTCCGAATCCAAGTTCCAAATTAGCCTCTACGGTATCTCTACCTTGTTCTTGTAGTTTGTACGCTTTTAATTTATTGAGTAAACCGATGCCTCGGCCTTCTTGATTCATGTAGAGTACTAGTCCCTGTCCTGCATCTTCTACCATTTTCATCGCAGCATGAAGCTGTTCCCCACAGTCGCATCGCATTGAGTGGAGTATATCGCCGGTAAAGCAAGAGCTATGGACACGAAGCAAAACGGGGTCACCTTGTTTCCATTCACCTTTTTTAAGTGCGTGGTGCAGTTCGCCTGTTTTAATGTTTTTAAATGTTATTAAAGTAAAATTGCCATATCGGGTAGGCATATCTACACGAATTTCTTCCTGAACCTGTATTTCTGTTTTTAGTCTGTAGGCTATTAAATCTTCTATGGAAATTATTTTAAGATTGTGTTCTTTCGCAATTTCAAGTAGTCGTGGTAGACGCGCCATTTCGCCATCATCATCCATGATTTCTACGATCACACCGGCAGGCTCAAATCCGGCAAGTCTGGCCAGATCTACAGCGGCTTCTGTATGTCCTGCTCTGCGAAGTACGCCTTCTTTTCGGGCACGGAGGGGGAAAATATGACCGGGTTTGGCCAAATCTTCGGGGCGGGTATCCGGTTTGATAAGTGCTTGAATCGTTTTTGCTCTGTCATGTGAAGAAATTCCGGTTGTACATCCATGTCCCAAAAGGTCTACTGACACCGTGAAGGAAGTTTGGTGTAGCTCTGTGTTGTCTTTGACCATTAGATTCAGTCCAAGTTCGTCACATCGATCTTCGCTAAGAGGGGCACAGATGAGCCCTCTACCAACTTTACTCATGAAATTGATGATTTCCGGAGTAACATTTCGGGCTGCAGTCAGGAAATCTCCTTCATTTTCGCGGTCTTCATCATCTACGACAATGACTAATTTACCGTTTCGTATGTCTTCAATGGCAGATTCTATAGTATCAAGCATAGGGCAAAGGTACAATATCTATTACAAGCCTTTGTTACAGAAGTGTCAGTATGGTGACTAAAATGGATAGCCAATTCCTATATTCCATAGTCCATTGGACAGTTTTAAGTCTTTCAACACAAATCCATTGCCCTCTTGTACCGGGCTAGGCTCTTTGATTCGATAGCCTCTATCTAATCGGAGTACAAAAAATGAAAAGTCAAAGCGGAGTCCAAAGCCGGTCGATATGGCCAAATCATTAAAAAAATAGCGTGGTACAAACTCTCCACCCTCCACATTGTAATCTTTATTGAAAAGCCACACATTTCCGATATCTGTAAACAGCGCACCATTAAAGTTGATCGCTCCTGAGAACAATTGTAAAAGTTTGAATCTAAGCTCTGAGTTGCCCTCAAATTTCATATCGCCAGTTCGATCTATCACTGCAAATCCTGCACGGAATGCATCGATATCCGATCGGCCGGGACCTAGTGTACGCGCTACCCAGCCTCTGTTACTAAATGTGCCCCCCGCAGAGTATTGTTTGATATAGGGTAAAGCTCTTGATGCACCCAAGGGTATACCTGCTCCTATAAAAATACGATTGACCCATTGAAGTTTTTTAGCATTGTGATACGTGCGCAAATCCGTATCAAATCGGATATATCTTGCGATAGGATTTAATCCATTGCCGGCCAAACCTTGAACCAGTTGATTCAGTCCGCTGAGTATAGTACCTGCTTCTTCAAGATTGAATTTAAACGAATTGAAACTATTATGCTCTCCTTTCAATTTGCTGATATACTCAAACGTGACATTCTCCCCAAAAATGATATTATTGGAAAAGATATTACGTAAGTAAGAATTGGAGTCCAGTTTTCGTTTAAATTGCTCGCTTAATAAATTTTCCGGTACCCTGGTAAAGGTTAAAAAAGCAGGATTCAGACGCCAGTTTTTTTGGTCGGTCTCCTTCCAATTATATCCGAAGGTGCCTGTAATGTTTGAAATGGCATAGTTTTGAATACGTTGTATGAAACTATAATTCAGTCCCAATACCGTAAAGGGTACATTCTTTTTATTTAGCTTATTGGAGTTGAAGGGAACAATAAATTTCGGAAAAGTAATATTCGAGGTAAGACTAAGATTATTCCCTGATTGATAGAAGTTTTTGGTACCCGTAAGCAAATCATCATTTCTAAATTCGGTAGAGTAGGAGGCTTTTATGGAAAATTGATTTGCACCATGAGATAAATTTTTGTTTTTGTATGTTATACCGCCACCCAAGCCAAGAAAATAGTCTCCATCCGAAGTACTGATATCGGAGAGTAATACAAGATCTCGTTTGGGTGCCATCGTAAGTACAATTAAGCAATTTAGCTTATCGGCTAATACACTATCTTTCTCGTATCTAAAATTGATAAACTGAAAAACTCCAAGTTGGTTCATACGAGATATGGATGCTTCCAAATCTCGGGTATTAAAATAATCGCCCGGTTGTAAAAATATATTTCGTGCAATTACGTTTCTGTTGACCGGCAGATTTTTATATTTAAAGTGGATATTATCCAACACGTTTTCGATGTAGGGCTGAGTCTCCACATCATTTTTATTATCAATTATCTCTACCTGTATTTTATTGATGCTGAATACAGTGGCATAGCTACTATCTCTTGTCTCGGTTACAATGATTCTTACATCTACTGAGTCAGTTGATTTTCTGGCTACCGGTACTGAGAATAGCTGTGCAAAAGGGTCATCTAGTAGCTTTTTGATTCGGCTACGATCTATAGTATCTATTACAAACGTTATATTATCTGTCTTGAAGTCATAAAGACCTGCATTACGAAAATGTCTGTAAAGTCGATCGCGCTCTTCGCCACAGCGAAATCGGGCAAAATCTTCTCCAGGCTTGAGAATACACTCATCCTTCACTTTTTCCCATACCCATTGTATGTAGCCCTTATCGGTTTCAAATTGAACAGAGCGGATAGGGTAGTTTTTGCCTGTTTGTATCTTATACACTACAGAAGCTGTTTTGTTTTTTCTGCCAGGAATGATTTCAGAGCTGACGGTATTATAAAAATAGCCCTGATTGAACATAAATCGATTCAGCAGATCCTCGGACTGCTTGATAAGAGTCGTATCAATCAGAGAAGGTCGTTCCACTTTTCGCTTTAAAATTTTGGGGTGATTACTATCTTTACCATAAATGTGCAAGTTGCTATTATATCTCCACAATTTGTAACGAGGCAGAATACCCAAGTCTAATAAATGTGAATTCGGCTGTGGATTTGTCAAGGTCAATGCCGACGATACCAAAGCAGATTTGTTCTTTAGCTTATGGTCAGATTTGATTTCAACCTTGTTTTCAAGCAATAAAGTTTGATTTTCTGTTAGGTGTTTGGTATAATTGCACGACATCACCATCATGATGAAGAGTAGTAACGAAACGATACGAACGCAAAGCTGTGATGATGCCACTAGTTTGATTAACCTTATTTAGATATGATTACAAAAGCGCAAATTAAACATATTCGCTCATTAGCTGATAAAAAATACCGTACTCTTTACAAAGAATTTGTAGTAGAGGGTTCCAAAAATGTGCTCGAAGCTTGCCATTCTGAGGCTCCCATAATGCAGATTTTTGCAATATCATCATGGATAGAACAAAACCAATCGACACTACACAGCCAGAGATCCCTTCAGCTAAATGAGGTAGAGCCTCATCAAATGTCGCAAATCAGCTTCCTCAGTACGCCCTCCGACGTGTTGGCAGTAGTAGCCATACAAGAGACAAGTATCCCATCGACACAGAGCCTATCATTACTGCTTGAAGAAGTGCAAGACCCTGGCAATGTAGGCACCATGATCCGCATCGCAAACTGGTTTGGTATAGAAGCCATCTACTTATACGGAGCCTGTGCAGACCCCTATCATCCCAAAACGGTTCAGGCCGCCATGGGGAGCATTCACAAAGTATCGGTAATAAACTTGACATCAACGCAAGAATTAGAAAAATTACTAAACGAAAACATACTCGTAGTAGCAACCCTGCAAGGTACATCCATCAAAGATTTTTGCTGGCCTCCCAATTGCTTGATAGCCATAGGCAACGAATCTAAAGGTATATCGAATTATTTAAAGGAGAAAGCTTCACACAATGTATCCATACCCGGCTCAGGCAATGCAGAAAGTCTCAATGCAGCCGTGGCCTGTGGTATACTCTGCTTTACTGCTACACAAGCTTAATTTTTACATCATATTTTCACAATTTCTATGCGTATTGATAAACTTGGCTTAATTTGCCGAGTCTTAGTTACAAAATGTATATATGAAAAAGTATTTACTCAGTTTATTATTAGTCTTGGCTATGGTATTTGACACCCTTGCCGCTCATTGGAACAATGCTATGCTTCGCCTCCGCGAAGAAAGAGGTAGAGCCATATCCGTCACTATCAACGGACGTCGTTTTAGTAAAATATCACGCTCACTCACCATCGGTGATCTCCGACCAGGTGTACACAACATAAAAATATTTCGATACAACAGCAATGGGTCCGGCTGGGGCAATGCCATACTTGCTTATCAAGGCAATATCACCGTTCGTCCGGGCCGAATATACTACATCACCGTATCGCGCAACTTTGTGGATATCGACGAAAACTGCTGCATCGACGACTACGGCCACTGGAATAATAATGACAACTGGGATATTTGGGACAATGACATGGACTCCTGGAACAATAATCATCAGTGGGATCATGATCATAACAACAACTTCAACGACAATACCTGGGACAACTTTAGAGGCGGTATGAGCAATGGCCGGTATAATCAACTCATTGAGCAAATTCGCAATGCCTCCTTCGAGTCATCCAAAGTAAGCGTTGCCAATACAGCTCTCAGAGGCAACACTATCACCGTATCGCAGCTGGTAGGCATCCTTCGTGAATTCAGCTTCGAAAGCACTCGCCTCCAATTTGCCAAAGACTCCTACCAAAGAGTATCCGATCGCCGCAACTATCACATGATTTACAGTGCCTTCACTTTCCAAAGCAGTAAGGACGAGCTCGACGAATTTTTGCGACGACAGCAACGATAAATCGAGGCTTATTTTAAGAGTTAGGGGCTGTCATCAGTCATATAAACATCAGCCCACATCCGTCCATTACAGGGTACGCTTTCGCTCCCGTGCTCCGCAAGCTTCGCACCGCTTCGTCCCTCAGCGCCTTTCATGCACGGCAGCCTCTCTGCTCACAATCATTGCCAAGCCCTCTTGGCGAGTATGCTGATAGTACCACGATGGTAAGATTACATGATTCGACAAAGAGCCAAATAAAGAAAAAGACGATGAAAAATAGCCCCGATTGTAATGGATATAGGCCGAAGAGCAACGAAGGCCTATAGCAATGGAAAGCGGGACTCATGCCCAAGAAGGAATTAGGCGATGCGCTCCAAAAAATATTAATGAGCAAAAATGGAGCCACTGAAAAAAAGTGTAAAAAAGTAGTCCCACCAAGAATCGAACTTGGATCAAAAGTTTAGGAAACTTCCGTTTTATCCATTAAACTATGGGACCAAAGAAAGGTTGACTGCAAATGTAGCGTAAATACATTTCTGACAAAAAAGGAATTCCTCTCCAAGCACATAAGTCCATAAAGAAATTAGTAAGAATCCATAGTTTTTAGTTCCTTTATGCCAAATTAAGAATGGAATGAAAGAATTATTTCGCAAAAAGGAAATTAAAACGATCTTGCGAGAAGTAGAAGAAGGTAGTGGCGACGAAGGGCATAAAATGAATAAAGTACTAGGCGTAAAAGATCTTACTTTTTTTGGAATAGCCGCGATCATCGGTGCAGGCATATTTAGCAGTATCGGTAAGGCCTGCTATGATGGTGGGCCGGCTGTAATTTTACTGTATATTTTTACGGCGATAGCCTGTGGATTTGCGGCTTTGTGCTATGCCGAGTTTGCCAGTACCGTACCCGTATCGGGTAGTGCATACACCTATGCCTATGTGGCTTTTGGGGAGTTGTTTGCCTGGGTTATTGGTTGGGATCTGCTCATGGAGTATGCCATAGGTAATATAGCAGTAGCGATATCATGGAGCGACTATTTTACACACTTACTCTCTCAGGCCGGTATTCATATTCCTACATGGATGACGATGGATTACCATACAGCTCACCTAGGCTACCTGGAAGCGGAGAGGCTTATGGATTCCGGCAAAGCACTCAGTGCTATAGACTCATCGCTTCAAGAGAAATTTTTGACCTGGAATAATGCCCCTATGCTAGGCTCATTAAGAATGATATTTAATCTGCCTGCATTTATGATCGTGGCCTTACTTACCGCTGTCGTATTTGTAGGTATTCAAGAGAGTCGAAAAATGAGCAATGCCATGGTTATCTTCAAGTTGGGTGTGATTTTTTTAATTGTCGTAGTAGGCGGCTATTATGTGCAACCCGAAAATTGGTCGCCCTTTGCGCCAAATGGTATGGCAGGTGTATTGAAAGGGGTGTCTGCCGTATTCTTTGCATATATCGGTTTTGATGCTATTTCCACCACGGCAGAAGAATGTAAAAATCCACAGCGAGACTTACCTAGAGGAATGATATATGCACTGATCATTTGTACAATATTGTATGTAATACTGGCACTCGTATTGACAGGCATGTTACCCTATACACAGCTCAATGTAGGGGATCCCTTAGCGATTATATTTGAGCAGCGAGGTATGCCGTGGATGGCAGGTATCGTAGCGGTGAGTGCGATAATTGCTACGGCTGGCGTATTGCTGGTATTTCAGATGGGACAGCCTCGTATATGGATGAGTATGAGTAGAGATGGCTTATTGCCCAAGATTTTTTCGCGCCTTCATCCTCGCTACAAAACCCCCTCTTTTTCTACCATTCTTACCGGTGTAATAGTAGGAGTATCGGCTATGTTTCTGAACTTGGATGTGGTGATTTCCCTCACCAGTATAGGCACTTTATTTGCATTTGTATTAGTATGCGCAGGGGTATTGGTATTGCAGCAGCTGCCCGACAGGCCCAGTGGAAAATTTAGTGTACCTTATATCAATGCTCGCTATTGGACGCCTGCTATCTTATTGCTGTCAGTTATACTCACATTTATTTATGTTCCTGAGCATTTTTCCAGTTTATTTACCATAGACTCGTGGCCGATGTTGCTATTTTGGATAGCTGCAATACTCATTACCATTCTGAGTATTAGCAAGAGTTATTCATTAATTCCTGTACTTGGTTTTACATCTTGTTTTTATCTGATGGCACAAGAGAGTCATACCAATTGGTTGCGCTTTCTGATCTGGTTATTGGTAGGATTAATTATCTATTTTGCTTATAGCAAAAAGCATAGTCGATTGTCCGGGAAGTAGCCTGAAAGCACAAAAGGCTGCACTTTTCAGTGCAGCCTTTAAAAGTATTAATAGGTTCTATTACTTTTTAAGAATCGTATGATGGTATTGCTTTTCGCCCAATTGCATGAAAACAACATAGTTTCCGGGAGCTAATGATCTCAAAGATAGCTTGTATTCGCCGGGAGCTACTGCTTCGATAGGAATATCACATACTACACCATTCATAGCAGCAACGATAAATCGAACCTGTTCTTTATTATCCTTATTGGAATAAATCAGATCGTTTTCAACTGGATTAGGATAGAGTTGAATACTCGTGCGTTCGATACTACTTACACTTAGGGGTAGGGTAGTGAAGGTTCCATTATTGCCATTGGTAGTGCCGATTGTGTTGATAGCTACTACTCTGTAATTGTAAAGAGTGCCGGGTGTAAGACCATTGATGTTGCCGGAGATAGGGGTTGCTATATTGCCGGTGACTACAGCGGGTGAGGCAACTATAGAATTTCCGTAAGTGATTGTAGGCCCATATTCGATATTGACACTCGTAGCGTCATTATTGGCATTGACGGTAGCACTGATTGTAGCGGAAGTAGAGGTGATACTGGTCGCATTGCTAGAGCCAATACTTGGTGCACTCGTAGAAACGGCTGCATTGAACGAAAATTGGTCTGTATTAAACTCATCATTGCTAGATTGTCCATTGCCATCCACGGCATTGCCTGCTACAAAGAAGGTGACTGGGTTGGTACCTGTGGCAGGAGCAGTCCAGGTGAAGGTCCAGGTAGCTACGCCACTTGCCATATTGAGTGCCTGAGTGTGGCGCAATTCTTGTGTGCCACTGAGTGCCATGCCTCCACCGGCGGAAAGTACCCCTTGATTTACGGTTAGATTGAAACCTGCTTTAGACTTGGAGGGATTTCCTACCGTGAGGGTGATGGTGTAAGGTTGTCCATTGGTGTAGCCGGTAGCCGGAATACCTGTAAGGGTGATAAGCGTATTGCTGCCGTTCTGATGACAGCCAGCACCACCACATCCAGTTTGAGATTTTCCGGTGACACCACCACTGTTGGAGGAAAAAATAAAGCTAATGCCAAGCATTGCCAATAAGAGATAAAAGATGGGTAAAATTCTTGTTTTCATACTAAATATTTTTTTGTGATATAAAGGTATGTTAACAAGACGTTTTGTAAAAGCAAAAAGTTGGCTTTAACAAAAGCCAACTTTTTGAAATGATGTTTCTGATAAGTTATTGTTTGATGAAAGCATGTAAGTAGCTATGGTGCTTGGTACTTGCTTTAAGATAATACATACCGGGTGCCATATCGCCTACAAAGACAGTATTTTGATTTGTTTCGAGCTGTTTGATCATTTGACCGGTAGAGCTGATGATGCTGATTTGATCATACTGAATTGTTGGGTCACGTTGGATAGAAATGAAAGAAGAAGCCGGATTGGGATACACTAAGGCACTCACTAGTTGGTGGTCATATACATTGGTTGGGGCTTGTTTGTTGAAGGTAGTGTCTAGTCTGTTCCATTCGTCGCCACTATCATTACCATTACCATTGACGGCGTTGCCTACCGCCTTAAAGTTGACACTATTTCCGGTGGCAGGTGCCGTCCAGTCAAAAGTCCAGCTAGCAACTCCAGAAGTCATATTCACAGGTGCTGTATGATGAATTTCGGTATTGCCAGCCATAAGCATAGTACCAGCAGGAGCATTGCTGATAGTGCCGGCCGCTGCTTTGAGGTCAAACCCTGCTTTTACTTTGGAGGCGTTTTCTACTGATACAGTTAGGCTGTAGGTGTTACCATTGACATAGCCACCCACCGGTATTCCACTAATACGCACTTTAGTGGCGGGAGTAATTGTGCTTCCATGACAACTACCACATCCAGTTCCTGTTTGAGCAGCACCCATTACACCATTCATTCCATTGGATGATGAAGTCAACACTAAATAAGCAGAAAGGCAAGCAAAGCCTAGTAGGCTAGAGAAAAGTAATTTTTTAGATTTCATTATTATAATTTTGGCTAAAATAGGATGCTAAATGATATAAATAAAATTTAATATGTGTCAGTCTATATTTAA
>DAIUCL010000104.1:0-9767 GCA_036846185.1 Chitinophagaceae bacterium | reverse complement strand
TTACAAAGTACATCAATTAAAGTCTATTTTTTATATACACTAAAACTTCAGTAAACTGCATAGTGTGGAAAATTATACAATTATTGGTTATCTGAATGGTTAATTAAGGGTATGTTTATGTAATTTATAGATGAATTATAATCGTTTTTGTGATTTTGACTTTTAAAAGGAAATATTGACGAAATTCGCAGCAGAATAATATTATGTCTGTACAAGTAAAATCACTCACAAAAAAGTTTGGCGACCAAATCGCAGTCAATGATATCTCATTTTCTATTTCGAAAGGTAAGGTAGTAGGATTTTTAGGGCCCAATGGAGCCGGCAAATCTACTACTATGAAAATGATATGTAGTTATATTACACCCACTAATGGTTCAGTAATTGTACTAAATAAAGATGTAGCCACTCATTCAATTGAAACTAGAAAACAAATAGGTTATCTACCCGAATCTAATCCTTTGTACTATGATATGTATGTAAGGGAATATTTAGAGTTTTTGGCAGGAATACATCAATTAGGGAAAAATAGTAGTAAAAGAATCAATGAGGTTATAGCAATGACAGGACTCGGTGTTGAAGAAAAGAAAAAAATTGGTTCTTTATCTAAAGGATATAAGCAAAGAGTGGGTATAGCTCAAGCTATTATTCATAATCCACAAGTGTTGATACTCGATGAACCTACATCTGGGTTAGATCCAAATCAAATTATTGAAATCAGAGACTTGATAACGAGTTTTGGCAAGGAAAAAACAGTTATCTTATCTACACACATAATGCAAGAAGTAGAAGCAATGTGCGACGAAGTTATAATTATTAACAAAGGACGAATTGTGGCAAATGATACACTTTCGAATTTACAGTCTAAGCACAAAGGCAATAGCTTGGAAGATGTGTTTAGAACGCTTACCAACGTATAGACAATGTTACAGTCACATCAATACTAAACTATCTATTAAAAATATTGCAACTACTTTATTTATACAATACATGAAACGAAGAGATTTTTTAAGGTTTTCAGGACTTAGTTTAGCAGCTACAGCTTTAGCCAAAGCGAGTTTTGCTGATGTGTCTACTGCTAACAAACCAGTTGTGATAAGTACTTGGAGTGCCAATACCAAAGCCAATACAGCTGCATGGAGAGTTCTCGACACCAATGGTAATGCATTAGATGCCGTCCATCAAGGTGTAATGGTGCCAGAGGCTGATGTAAATGACACGAGTGTTGGATATGGCGGATTTCCGGATAGGGATGGTAAAGTAACACTCGATTCCTGTATTATGGATCACAAGGGCAATATAGGAAGTGTGATGGGGCTAGAACATATTGTACATGCCATCAGTGTAGCTCGTTTGGTAATGGAAAAAACACCTCACGTACAACTTGTAGGAGATGGAGCCTTGCAATTTGCTATGGAACAAGGTTTTAAAAAGGAAAATTTACTTACTGAAAAATCATATAAAGCATGGAAAAATTGGCTTAAACAAGCTTCCTATGATCCATTTACTACTATCAAAGAACTGCAAAAAGCTCATAGTCGGAATCATGATACGATAGGTATGCTTGCAATGGATACTAAAGGCCATCTATCTGGAGCATGTACGACAAGTGGAATGGCATTTAAAATGCATGGAAGAGTGGGGGACTCACCTATTATAGGGGCTGGATTGTATGTGGATAATGAGGTGGGTGCTGCAACTGCAACCGGTATAGGCGAAGAGGTGGTAAGAATCTGTGGTAGCCACACCATTGTAGAGGCGATGCGATATGGACAATCGCCTGAGCAAGCATGTAAGACAGCATTATTGAGATTAGTGAAGTTGAAGGGGGAAGAATATGCTAGCTCCAAACAAATTGGTTTTGTGGCACTTTCTAAAACAGGGGAGTGTGGTTATTATGCAATGCAACGAGGCTTTTCTGTAGCTATTAGAGATCAAAATGGACCTCAAATTGCTCACGCAAAATATTTGTATGAACCACAAAATTAAAAAGCCTTTACTTGAAATTGCGGTATTTTCTTGGCAAGGACTTGAGATAGCGGCAACATACGGTGCTGACCGTATTGAATTATGTGATAATCCTCAAGATGGAGGGACTACTCCTTCATTTGGTATGATGCAAAAAGCTACAGAAACTTTTGAATTACCTATTTATCCTATAATAAGACCAAGAGGTGGGCATTTTGTTTATAGTGAAGAAGAGTGTGAGATTATGCTTCATGATATAGTAATATGCAGACAAATCGGGATAAAAGGGATTGTATGTGGTAAGCTCTTGCCTAGTGGAGAGTTGGATGTAGAATTTATGAAACGCTGCCGGGACTCTGCAGGCTCTATGGAAATTACATTTCATCGTGCATTTGATAGATGTATTGATCCGTGGAAAGCAATGGAGAGTCTGATAAGAATTGGTATACAACGCATTTTGACTAGTGGTCAATTTCCCGATATTATGCAAGGATATCCACTCGTAAAACAATTGATTGAAATAGCGTCGAACCGAATAATTATTATGCCCGGTAGTGGATTGAACAGTAGAAACCTATCTTTTTTACACGAAAAACTCCACGCATCAGAATACCATACTGCGGCAAGAATTGTAAATGCTGAAGATAGAATATATACATCTCCCACAATGGCTAATGACAAAATGGAGTATGTGTCTGTGAGTAAGCTTGAGCTATCCGCTCTCAGACAATGTTTAGATACTATGAAGATTTTATGACATGATATTTTTATAATCAAAGCCAATAATTCATTTACAATTGAGATTAGTATGTTTTTCAGAAATCTATTCTCTAGCTATCTTAACATATCGATTCAAGGACCTTAGATTTCTCATATTTTATCAATGATTCTTTTTTTGCTTTGTACTCCTCTTTGCAATGACTGTTAGGAATTGATCGTAAAATTCTAGATTGATTAGAGATTCAATAATAGAACAAATTTGATTTTCAAAAAGCCTTCTTTTAGCATTTCTAAATGTTGATCTCAAAACAGTATTGTTCAAAAACTCTCGTTAATGAATTTATTGCAGCCGTTTTTACATTAATTTTGAATCATGAGATATTTCCTGTTCTTCTTGTTGCAATTCTGTTTTTTATCACTTTTTGCTCAGCAATATTCTAACAAAATAATTTGTGGAGCAGAATTAATGGATTCGTATCTACCTCTATTACGAGGAAAAAAAGTAGCCTTATTGGTCAATCAAACTTCAATTGTAAAAAAGAGTCATTTGGTAGATACACTTCAACAACTGGGTGTAAATATTGTCAAAATATTCGCCCCCGAACATGGATTTAGAGGCACAGCCGATGCTGGCGAAAAAGTGAAGACGAATCGAGACTCCCAAACTGGAATTCTCATAGAGTCAATGTACGGAGCTAGCAAAAAACCTTCTTCTGAAAGTATGAAAGGAATTGATGTGGTTGTTTTTGATATACAAGATGTTGGTGCCAGATTCTATACCTATATCTCTTCTTTACAATATATGATGGAGGCTTGTGCCTTGGCCGGTACTCCTCTCATTGTATTGGATAGACCCAATCCAAATGGTTTTTATGTAGATGGTCCGGTGTTGAATACAAAACTTAAATCATTTGTGGGAATGCAACCGATACCGATAGTACATGGTATGACAGTGGGAGAGTATGCTAATATGCTTATTGGTGAAAAATGGTTAAGTACATCTAAGCCCTGTAAATTGACCGTAATTCCTTGTAAGCAATACACTCATAATACATTGTATCATCTGCCTGTGCCGCCTTCTCCTAATCTCAAAAGTAGTACAGCGGTATTGCTTTATCCTTCTTTGTGCCTATTTGAGGGGACTTTTGTAAGTGTAGGGAGAGGAACTGATTCTCCCTTTGAAGTTTGGGGACATCCTAAGTTTAAAGATAATGGTTTTTCTTTTGTGCCAATTTCTACAGTTGGAGCAAAAAAACCACTCTATGAAGGAGAAACTTGTTATGGTGCAAATTTGCAATTATCGCCACAACAAGTACTTAAAATTATAGACAAAAAACTAAATCTTACTTTTTTGAAAAATGCATATTTCCTTAGTGGACAGTCTGCGAATTTTTTCAATTCCTTTTTTGAAAAGTTGGCAGGAACAGAATTGTTACGCTCTCAAATTATTAGAGATTTATCTGAAGAAGAAATCAGAGATTCGTGGAAAAAAGATATTCTTCAATTTAAAAAAATAAGAAAGAAATATTTGCTTTATGAAGATTTTGAATAACACAAGTATTGTATGATTATAGGAATAGGTACAGATATAGTAGAGGTATCCAGAGTAATGGATAAATTAAAGAGAAGCGAGGGTTTTAAAAACAAAATTTTTGCTCAGAGTGAAATTGACTATTGCGAATCTCGGGCTTATCCCGCTATGCACTATGCAGCTCGCTGGGCAGTAAAAGAAGCGTATTTAAAAGCTTCAGGAGTCAAATTTATTGGAAATCATCATCTGAATTGTATCGTAACTTGCCACGACGAGCATGGCAAACCTTATGTCCAATTGCTGGGAAAGGAAGCAGAGAGCTTTTATTCAAGATATCAAGCTACTATTCATCTAAGTATTTCTCACACCAAAGAGTATGCTACAGCATATGTAATCATTGAAAAAAACAGAATTAATCATAATGGATAAAGTACGTATTGATAAATATTTATGGGCAATTAGACTATTCAAAACAAGGGCACTGGCCGCAGAGGCTTGTGATAATGGGAAAGTGAAGAGAAATGGCGAATCACAAAAGGCATCCAAACCCGTACTGCTTAATGAAGAATATGAAATTAAAACAGAAGCTAGAAAGTGGATAATTAAAACTACAGGTATTATATCTAATAGAGTTTGCTATGAAGATGCCATAAAAAACTATATTGATATTACTCCTCAAGAAGAGCTTCAATTGTCTAAACCGGTAAGTAGTAGTTTTTATACCGGAAAAAGGCTTAGCAAAGTAGGACGTCCTACTAAACAGCAAAGGCGTAATTTGGATGATTTCATGAATACAGAAGATTAAAACTAAGCATTATCTAATTAGAAAGAGCTCGCATCAGCAAGCTCTTTCTAATTAGATCTATATTATTTATCTCACCAGTAATACTGTTCCTTGTTTCCGTATTCGTTTTCCATTGTCACAGTAGCCATCTACTATCCATACATAATTGTCGGGTGGGAGCAATACATTGTTTTGAGTGCCATCCCATCGTTGATTTTTGTCAGTAGTTTCAAACACTACTTGCCCCCATCTATTGAATATTTTGAAGTACTCTAATTTTACTATGTTATTGTTGAAAATCTGAAAATAACGATTGGCTGGTTGGTCACTAACCGGGTTGAACGCATTGGGTAAATGAATGTCAGTACATTCTGTACGAACCCAAACGGTATCAAATGCAGCACAACCGGTAGAATCATTTGAAACAATAAAGTAATATGCTTGAACATCTAAGGGTTTACAAGTAGGGTAGGGCTTAGTAGGGTCATCAAGGTATAAGGGAGGATTCCATGTATAAGAGTACTCCTGGCCAGTAGAAGTGCGAGCACCACCAAGTACAGCAGATGCCCCATCTGCTATCCATTTGTCTTCACCGGCATCTGCTACCACTCGGCTTACTTTTACTAATACGGATGTGTCAAATCGGCAACCTCCGGAGGCTATAAATTCCAATCGTGTCCAATATCTAAAGTCTTCTCGAGGGTAAACTCGGACTGAGGTGGTATCGAATGGAGGAATTGCATTATAAAGGTCATTGCGCCACACATTACTTACCATGTTTTGCCCTTTAGATACCAATAAGATCGTGTCGCCTTGGCAAATAGTTGTATCGTTATTGATTTCGATATAAGGTTTAGGAAGTACTCGTATGAGCTTACAATCGACCTGCATAGTAGGCAAACCCTCATCTGCGACAAAATAGACATTGTACAATCCGGGTGTCGTGTATTTGATAACAGGTGGCGTCTGTAATTCGGAGCTAGGTATCGTAGAGGACATACAGCTAGCATATACAATTCGGGATAAGCTATTGTCGAGGTTATTTGCCGTAAAGGAGTATACATTATCCTTGTCTCGCAGAAAACGAGTTAAGTAACGAGGTCCATTGAAACCGGCAAAGTTAGTCAAATCAGAGGCTAAGGGTATATTCGAGATATCATTATCAAAATCTAATAATACCATCGTATTGTTGGCTTCGTTTGTTATATATCCATAAAATTTACCGCAATCTCTGATAACAGATATATCTCTGGGGCCATTCAGGAGGCCTCCAAAATCACCCAAGTTAGTTTCAACTGCCGGATTCAATAAGGAGTTCCCAAAATCAAGACGGCTGAGAGTTTGTGATAATCTGTTTACAACAAATAGATGCCAATTAGTTCCATCATATACCGGCCACATACCGGTAGGAAAGGATAATGTTCCTGGATTACCCAAGTTCACTAAAGTGGGTATATTAGTGATATTTGTTCCGAATTCAAGACGAATTAAGTTGCCGGTAAACCCATTGGTAGTGAGTGCATACCAGTCTGATCCCTCAGCAAACACATACAAATCCTGAGGATTGATGAGTAAGCCACTGATATTGCCCAAGTCTACTAGAGTAGGGGTATTGGACAGGCTGTTGCCGAAGTCAAAACGAACTAATTGGGAATTTACGGCATTAGTGCCTCCTAGCAGAAATCCGTACCAGTTCCCATTGGTGTTCACAAGCTCGAATCCCTTGGAAGTAACTGGCATTTGCCCACCAAAATTGCCTAGATCGACTGCAATGGGTGAATTGGAGTGGCTGGTTCCAAAATCATAGCGAATCATGTTGCGGGGGTTATTGCTATTGACAACAAATACATAATAGTTGTTCGCATCCTTAGCTTGAGCTATGGAGGAAGGGGAATCTAATCCGGTGCCGGCACCAATGCTGCTGCCGGTAGGTATATTGTTGAGATAAGCCGAGCAGAACCCCCAATAGAAGGTGCTTGCCTTGGTGATACTTGTAGATAGCTGAAGTTCGTTCTCAATACAAAGGGTGTCAAGACCAAAAATTAGCTTTTGGGCAACCAGTTTTTGGGGTAATGACCAAATGCCTAGAATAATCGATAGAATTATAGTTTTTCTCATTTTGTGCGTAAAATGACCTTTATTTAATGGGCTAATATAGTTCATGCATTTCAATACTAAAAATATGATTTTTTTGGATGCTTATTTATCAAATACCCTTTTCGTTTTAAAAAGACGATGATTTTCTCTGAAACGTTGGTGTTTACTGCAAAGTATTGCTCCAGGCCTTTTGAGATTTCTTGAAAATTTATTTCATTGTTATTGAGTCTTTTGCACCAAGATTTTGCTTCAATGGCGCTCCTAATTGGAAAGAGTAGCCCTAAGTCGTTGAGCTCCCTGGCTTCTCTAAATTTGTCGAAGGTCGGGCCAATTAACACCGGAATTTGATAGATGGCCGCTTCGGCTGTATTGTGTAAACCTCTACCAAAACCTCCACCCACATAGGCAAAGCTTGCATAACGATAAAGCCCGGACAGTAAGCCCATGACGTCAAGTAGCAATATTCGAGTATTGTTGTCAGCGTTAAATTCTGAATAGCGCATTACTCTTTCGCCAATAAAATCACAAGTATAATGGGCTATTTCGTGTGGTACTAGTATAATTTTCCAATCTAAAGGCAAACCCTCTATGAGGGCTTTTACCACTTCATCATCCGTATTCCACACACTTCCGGCAACAAATATAGGTGCTCTATCAGCAAATTGTTCGATAATGTCATCTTTGAATATCGAACTTCGTATCTCCAGCACTCTGTCAAAACGAGTGTCTCCAACTACACTGAGCTCATCTATGCCTATCCCTTGGAGTAGCTCCGCACTTTGACGGTCTTGAAGAAATAGGTGAGTAAAGCATCTCAGGGTACTGCGATACCATTTGCCCCAAGTACTAAACATAAAATGCGAAGGATGAAAAATGCCACTAATTAAAAACGTAGGTATCTGATGAGCTCTCAACCTTTGCAATAGCCTATACCACAATTCATATTTTACAATAAATACCAAATCAGGTTTTACTACTCTTAAAAAATAATCAATACCAGAACTTGTATCATAGGGCAAATAGCTGATCGATAGTTCCGGGTGTTTTCGTTGGGCATACTCATAGCCAGAGGGCGAAAAAAAACTAATGAAGTATTCACATCCCTGGTACTCATTTTTAAGTAATTCTAAGAGGGGGAGTGCCTGTTCAAACTCGCCCACTGATGCACAATGAAACCATATTCTAGGATTATTTTTTGCTCGCAGATGGGCGATATCTTTTTCTATTTGATTTCGGCCTCGAACCCAACGGGCAGCTTTGGTGTTGAATAGCGAATACACCCTAATGGCAAGGTAGTATAAGCGTATAGCCACAGAGTATAAGATGCTAAACATAGTTAATAGTAGGTGTCCTCTACGTTTTTCTTATAAATAGGCAATACCCAAGCAGCTTTGAATCCATGCATTATATCACTTCTATTTCCAGTATCAGGCCGTGCTATATCTAGCAAAAAGTCGCGTCTTCCTTGCGTGGCACCATACAGTATATGATAACCTATATAAAAGTTTACAAATTTCTTACGATCGTAAAAGCAGTAGCCAAATACTGACTCTAAAAATAGACCATTGGTAAGTCGGTCATATCCTTTGCGATAGTCGTCTCGAATAGCCGGAAAGGAATTGTCGCGGTCAAAGAGATTGATTCGGTACTGCATAAACCCTACCGTACCCAATACCATAGGGCCCGAATTGATATTTGCCTGAGCAAAGGGAAGTATCTTGCCTACTTGTAACCCTGCCGTATAGCCTCTCAAAAAAGTACCCACATTGAGCACATCCCCATTTTGAGAAATGATACCTCCCTGCGAAGTGCGTACATTGATCAGCAAGCTATCATCACGTATCACATTGCCCGTCAAAAATTCAAATTTGGCACCAAACAGCCAATTCTTTTTGGTCTTCAATTTGATCCCGGGACCTATCCGAAAGGACGTTCCAAAACGCTTAGCCATATCGGCTGCCGGAAAATCAACTCCTCCCAGTACATCCAAATTCCAAATCTGATTGGGGGTTTGCTTCTCTTTTTTATCCTCTGCCCATGCCACACTCGAATTGGTGGTTGTAGCCAGAGCGGTAAGCAGTAAAAAAAACAATACTCTTTTTCTCATTCCTACAAATGTGATAAGAACTGGCCTAATAAAAAAGAATTATAGGTAAAAAATAAAAAAAACCGTTCACATGGAACGGTTTCAGTAGAGGTCTCGACCAGATTCGAACTGGTGTGGAAGCTTTTGCAGAGCTCTGCCTAGCCACTCGGCCACAAGACCCTAAGGAGTGCAAATGTATACTTTTTTGAAAAATCAACAAATATTTTTATGCCGAATATCTCAGATATCCTATCGGCTCAATGCATAAATCAATTGGCAACATTAATTTTATGCTTCTCTTTATCTTGTTTTTCTAACTCTATATGCGCATGAGTACGTGCCATAAAATCAAGTGCACTTTGCCGTTTTGTGATTTTTAAAGCCCATCGTATGCCAATAGCGATACCTAGCAACATACATAGTATAGCAATCACCATCCTGTCTTGATTAGGATTCGGTAAGTATACCAATGCAGCCACTACACATGATATAGCGATAGGAGAGAGGCTTATGCGAATAAAACTGATAGTTTCAAATAGTCGATATATAAGGTAGTAAGTTTAATGTAATGAGTATCTTACTAC
>DAIUCL010000103.1:0-9786 GCA_036846185.1 Chitinophagaceae bacterium | reverse complement strand
ACGCAATATGTTTTTCAATATCAGGGTAGAGTAGAGGTAGATTTACCGCATAGGGTTTTTGGCATTCGATCTGCATCTTTTGCAGATGTTCTTCTAAAACAGGAGGGTACATACTGCCTGCACCGATAACACCCAGTCCGCCATGATTGCTCACAGCAGCAGCTAGTCGCCATCCGGAGGCCCATATCATGCCTGCTTGGATGATGGGGTATTGAATTTGCAATAGTTCTGTTACTCTGTTTTTCAACATAGACTGGTCGGAAGAGAAGATGCCAAAATGTTTCATAAATATAATTATCGTTTACTTGATACTAAAATCTATTTCTGTGTTGTCGCCAATATTAAGGCTTTGGCTAGTGCCGCAGATGTAGGCATCGCTACCCAAAAGAGAGGAATGAAGGACCACCTTTTCAATCACCGTAAAGGAGCCAATGATGGTGTCTTTGACCATCGACGATTTGATACTCGCATTTTCTCCGATCGTTACATTGGGCCCTATGATAGAGTTCTCGATAGTGCAGCCTTCACCAATACTCACCGGATGGATGATAATGGTATTGTCAAAAAAGGGTATTTCTTCGGATGCAAACTCTATTTTTTCCAATAGGATTGCATTGGTAGCCAATAAGGTATCTTTTTTGCCACAGTCAAACCAGTTCGTAACTTGAAAAGTACCTATTTTCTGATCGCTTTTTACAAGGGCATTGATAGCATGTGTCAAATGGTATTCTTCTGTAGATGGTTTTTTTTGCAATTCAGTAGCGATGATGTCAAAAAAATGTTTTGACTGTGTGATTTTGTATATCCCCACCAGTGCAAGGTTCGATTTGGGTATTTTAGGTTTTTCGACAGCCTGTGTGATGATGCCTTGCTCGTTTGTTTCCACAACCCCAAATTCTCTAGGGTCATCCACTTTTTTTACACCTACCATAGAGTGGGGTGATTGTAATACCGACTGCAGGTCAAAGTCGCAGATCGTATCGCCATACACGATGAGCAGATCTTCATTGTGAGCAATCAAATCTTTGGTCAGGTATACCGCATGTCCAGTACCGGAGCGCTCGTCTTGCACTACGAATGAGGCTTTGATCTGTGGGTATTTCTCCACCACATAATTCTTGATTTTGTCGCCAAGATAGCCGATCACAAATACAAAATCTGTTAGCCCTGCCTCCAGAAATTGATCAATAATGAAGCTCAATATCGTTTTGCCAGCCAGAGGTATCAATGGCTTGGGTTGCGTGTACGTGTGAGGGCGAAGTTTGGCACCTGCACCAGCTACAGGTATGATGACTTTTGTAGATGTGTTCATAGTCCGTAATTGGGCACTAAGGTAATTGATATTTCAAGAATTGAACAGGAATCTCTACCTGGTTTTATACACAATGGTCGCTCTAAAAAAAAAAATGATATGGGCGGCAGACACGCTATCCGCTACAAGTCCTCTGTGAGCATGCTCGCAGGCTATGGGCGTGTAGGTAGCTCCGTGCCTCCGCTCCTACACTTCCTATCCTGCGGCATGCTCCCTGTCGGCGCTTTTCGCTACTATCGTTGCCGCAGAGTTGAGTGCTTCTCTGTTTCCATATTCTTCACATCATAGCTTATGTTCATTCATGCCGAGAAGCGCTAGCAATGATAGCTTCTTTTGGATTTTGATCAGCCATCAACCAGTAGTACGTAATTCATTGATCGGTCGAGAGCAAGACGATGAGTCTTAGCCCGGATAGTAGTGGATATCACCCAATAGCCAGAGCCTTCTGTGCGGTGGGTATTGGGTATAGAAACGGATAGCCGGATGTAGCTGCATCGAGTCGCATTTGATGAGCTCCAAATCATTTATAAGGATGTACGCATTCATCACAGAAATTATAATTTTTTTACATTTACCTATCAAGATAGAACTGATACACAGATAGCATCTTATATTTACCCTCGAATACAATAATTTATGAAATTTGATAAACAAATATTTGAACTAATCGGAGAGGAATATAAGCGCCAATCGCAGGGCTTGGAGCTTATCGCTTCCGAAAATTTTACCTCTGAGCAGGTGATGCGTGCTATGGGTAATGTAATGACCAATAAGTATGCCGAAGGCTATCCCGGTAAAAGATATTATGGTGGCTGTGAAGTAGTGGATAAGAGCGAACAATTGGCAATCGATAGAGCAAAAGCTATATTTGGGGTGGAGTATGCCAATGTGCAACCCCACTCGGGTGCCCAAGCCAATGCGGCCGTGATGCTGGCTATTCTTAACCCGGGCGATAAAATTTTGGGTCTTGACTTGAGCATGGGAGGGCATCTTACGCATGGTTCTCCGGTCAATTTTTCGGGTAAGCTCTATGAAGCTCACTTCTATGGAGTACGCAAGGAGGATGGATTAGTAGATTATGATATGATGGAAAAGGTAGCTCTAGAGCAGCGTCCTAAATTGCTTATCTGTGGTGCATCGGCATATAGCCGCGACTGGGATTATGCCCGAGTGCGGAGTATTGCAGATAAGATAGGTGCTTTTGTGTTGTGTGATATGTCGCATCCGGCAGGGCTTATCGCCAAAGGCTTATTGAATAGTCCATTTGAGCACTGCCATTTTGTGACATCTACTACTCACAAAACGCTACGAGGACCCCGAGGAGGAATTGTGATGATGAAGCAAGATTTCGAAAATCCAATGGGTATCAAAGGCCCAAAGGGTGAAGTGCGTATGATGAGCGATTTGATTAATCTAGCTGTTTTTCCGGGTACACAGGGAGGGCCACTGGAGCATGTGATCGCCGCTAAGGCTGTCGCCTTTTTTGAAATCATGCAGGATGAGTTTATGACCTATGCACAGCAAATTGTAAAAAATGCAAAATCGTTGGAGGCGGCCTTACTGGCCAAAGGTTATGATATAGTGTCGGGTGGCACAGATAATCATCTCTTACTCATCGATCTGAGAAATAAAAATATATCGGGTAAAAAGGCCGAAAATGTATTGGTCAAAGCTGATATTACCATTAATAAAAATATGGTGCCTTTTGATGATAAGTCTCCATTTGTTACATCGGGTATTCGTATAGGGCTACCTGCTCTTACCACTCGTGGCCTCAGGGAGTCGCACATGTCGGCGGTGGCAAAGTGGATAGATTCGATACTCTTACATCCGGATGATGAGGTGCTAATACGGAAGACGAAATCTGAAGTTAATGAATTTATGACGCAGTTTCCGCTTTATCCTAACTGGGTGATTTGAAAAGGAATAGTTATGATTGAATGAATAATTTACCTTATTTCGGCAAAAAATAAAGGAAAAATCAATTTTTTATATACCTTAGTGCTTTGATTTGTATAATGAGTATGAGAAAAGTAGCAATAATGTCGGCTATACTGCTGACAACTCTTAGTGTAGCAGTCACCTCTTGTCGTAAATACGAAGAAGGTCCTAATATCAGTCTGCGTAAAAAAGCAGCACGAGTAACAAATAACTGGCGCATTGAGAGTGCACAGCTCAATGGTCAAGAAGTATCAGTGGATCCATACTGGTCTAAGCAAAAGCATTATATGTACCGCAATGGTAGCTATGTTGTAACTATCATAGATCCTGTAAGTCTTGAAGTTAAAAATTTACAAGGTTCTTGGAAATTATATGATAATGATACAAAGCTTGCATTAACAACCAAAAACTTTTCGGGTAATATAGACAGTACTACCGATTATAACATACTCAAGTTATACGAAAGACAGTTGTGGATTCGCAAAACAGATAATTCACTGGAACTTCATATGGTGCCATTCGAATAGTAAACCCGATTTGCATTTCCATTGAGAAAGTTTTTACACTCTTTCATAGAGTTTTTTTATTTTGATTTTTTTCGAAGATTCATACATCTTCGTACCTTTAAGTATCTGGCTTGTGGTACTTCTACTGCTTTACTCGATTTAGTCGTTTATTTTCTTTCGTACAATTTTTTGTTCAATAAAGAAGTTGTATCTATAGGTTCTCTGCATATAGGGGCTCACATAGCGGCATTTATAGTAGCCTTTTTAGTGAGCTTTCCCTACGGATTTTTAATCAACAAATTTATAGTCTTTACTACGTCAGAATTGCGTACAAGGGTTCAGTTATTTCGTTATGGAATCATTGTAAGTAGTTGTATAGGATTGAATTATGTGTTTTTAAAACTATTTGTTGAAACCTTTCATTGGTACGCAACTCCGTCAAAAGCATTGACGACTGCATTGGTAGCTGTGTATAGTTATTTCTCACAACAATATTTCTCCTTCAAAGACAGCTCACGTAAATAAGAGAACATCACATCAGAAGTCTGTAACAAATGGATAATCTCAAGGCGTAAACCAGTATATATTTTTGTGTCACAGGGTAATACCGTCTTAGTATTCCTATACGTTCAGAAGTTTATACTCATGTATTTTCATTCATACAAATGAATGTCACTCATAGAATGATTCTGTATATAAGACGTTTTGAACGTTTTTGACCCGTCTATTTTACCATAATTTTTTTTATGCTTCGATGTTTGTCAGTAACTATATGCAAAAAATATTGTCCTGAAACTTTGTCACGAATATCTATACTGGTATTGTGGTGTTGAGGAAAGTAACTTGCAAGCTGTCTGCCATTCAAATCGAACAAAGCGATAGTTTTGATTAATTCTTTTGCATGGATATAAAAGGTTGAAAAGGAGGGGTTGGGGTAAATTACTAGATTATGATCCGTTTCCATATTGTCTGCCGAAGCCGGATTCACTACTATAAATTGTCCCATCATGCCACCATCTTCATGATTAAGCATGTGGCAGTGATACATATAGGGCACATGAGGATTAGAAAAGGTTTCAAATTTGGTGATAAATCGGACTGTTTCTTGAGGTTTTACTAATACAACATCTTTGCGTCCTTGTTCTGATAAAGGTGGGGTTGCGCCATTGCGGTCTAATACATAAAATTGGACGTCGTGTATATGAAATGGATGAGAAATGGGGGAGTTATTCGTTAGTGACCATATTTCGGTATTATCAAGCGGTATAGTATAATTAATGACGTTCATATCAAACATTGCATTGTTGATCATAAAATCACCATTCAACTGATTCGGACCCGGATTGGATGACATGAAGGATAAATTGCGAGTAATATTGCTTTGGGATGCCAAAAATGGAGTGACTGTCACTAGTGTATTAGGAATTGTAGTGACTGCACCCGGGGTACTGGTCGTAATATCCATTTTAAGTATATTAAAATCAGTACCATTCAAGGGGTTAGGGTTGTAGCCGGTCATTTGCAAACCTGCGCCCATGCCCGGGAAGGTAGAGCCATACATCCCATTGGGCATTTCAGAAGCAAAACTTCGAAGGTAGATGCTTTGGCCGCTCATTCCACCCAAGTCTACTAGTATCTCTGCTCTCTCACCAGGTGATAGTAGTAATCGGGTCAGCGCTATGGGGACACTGAGAAGACCACCATCAGAGCCAATCATATGAAACGTTTTATTGCCGGTAAAGCCCAAATTATAAATTCTTTGAGAGGAGCCATTAAGCAGTCTCAGCCTTATGACTTGAGCAGGCAAGCTTACAAAGGGGTCGATGGTGGCATTGGCCATCAACACCACATCATTGTTGCTATTGTATACTATTTGATTATTGGCGTCAAAGTTTTTTGTTTGGATGCATACAGGGATATCATCTACACCATAATTTCGAGGAAGGTTGATAGCTGCTTCGTCATTATCTTTTACGATAAAAAAGCCTGCAATGCCTTTGGATACATGATTGTTGGTTTTGTGATGTAAATGCGGATGATACCAATAGGTAGAGGCGTGGTCAAGCACAGTAAAACTAGGTGACCATGTAGTGCCGGGGGGGATTGTTGTGTGTGGGCCACCATCATTTTCTGGTGCAACATGTAATCCGTGCCAGTGAATAGTCGTCGTATCGGCTATTTGGTTGTGAACATTTAAGGTGATAAAATCTCCTTTATTGACCATGATTGTAGGGCCAAGGATATCCCCATTGACCCCCATAGTTTGTGTAGGACTTCCTGAAAAAAACGAAATATTACCATTTTGTATGGTGAGATTAAAATTAGTGCCGCTGAGAATTGGGGGGATTAACAGTGGATTTTGCGCCAGAGAAGTCAGCGGAAGTATCAATAGAATAATTAAAAATTTCTTCATAATGAAAATTTACTCGAATAAAGTAAGAGATATATAACGGTTTTGTGACTAAAGTAACATAAGATGTTTAAAGTTAAAAAAAAGTACAATATAATAGTCAGATTATCAACTGTTTTTCTTTCTTTTTTCAGTTATATAGCTATTCACAAGGTAAAGTCGCTAAATTGGGTATTGATTACAGTTCGAAATAAATGAGTAGAAATAGAATCGATAGCGATCTCAAATACGGCGATAATTAAAGTTATCAATATGCGATTACATGTCAAGACTGTTATTTGTTGTTGACTGCAATGTCGCGTCATTCCAATAACTATTCGTTGTTGGGCAGAATACTTAAAATTTGATAGGTATTAAATCACGAAAGCGACCCCAAGGGTCGCTTTCGTGATAGAGATATGGTAGGGTCTATTTGATTTGATAGCTTAGAGATATACCAATGTTTGTACCTAATCGAGTACGAATAATATCAAAATCTTTGCCATTTTGGTATGAGTACCTTCCTCTGCCTTCTGTCACGATTTGATACTTATTGTCTATATTGTAATAGAAGACTTGCGGGTTGCTGAATACATCAGATATCGTCAATTTAGCTTCCATTTTTTTAAAGAACTTTTTGCTCAGTGCTAAATCTAATACATTTCGTGGAGCTTCAAAAAGTTCTGGTATCTCGCCATTACCTACTGCAAATATTCGCTCACCGATTCGGTTGAATACAGCAGTGAAGCTCAAATCTGCCTTTGGATAGTTGTAAGATACCCCGCCATTGATGATATATGGCGATTGTCCTTGCATCGGTCGCACATAGGAGGATACTTCGCCACTAGCAGTAGAGTCTGTTACATTCACGCTTGATTTGATGTAAGCAAAGTTTCCAAACACAACCAAATTGTTCCAAGTAGATTCTTCTTTGGATGTCAGAAAGGACAATGATTTTCTGAATTCCACTTCGGCCCCTAATAGGGAGGCTTCTGCTGCATTGACATATGTAAATATTTTTTGTGTTGTGGTAAGCCCTTTGGGTACATAAAGCTCTATCGGGTTTTGGAAATTTTTCATGAATACAGAGGCCGATACCATTTCGCCTTTACCCATAAAGTATTCGTAGCGCAAATCATAATTCTGTATAGTTGTTTGTTCCAAAAATTCACTACCTCGGAAGTTGGCAAGTAAGTTATAATCATAAAATGCTGCAGGAGATAATTCTCTAAACTCTGGGCGGGATAGTGTCTGTGATGCACATAGACGAATATTCGTTTTGCTATTGAGCAAATACGTAAAATTCATCGAAGGCAAAAAGTTTAGGTTTTCTTTTGAAATCACTTTATCACCTGCTTTCAAAATTCCGGTTACTACTTCTTGTTTGAAATTTTCGACACGTACACCATATACCAGTCTGAATTTTTCGCCGAGTAAGTTATCATTCATCAGATATAAAGCTTGCAAAGAGGATTTGGCCTTGTATTGATCGGTAGGAAGTGTCGCTTCAGCCATCACAAAACCACTTTGTTTGATATTCTCCACGGAGAATAATTGATCTTCCGGAAGGGTCAATAAGCTCTGGTCAAAGTTCGACTGGCGAGCACGGATATAAGCGAGGATTCGAGCATTGTACTCACGACTTTTCTCTTGCAAATACATACCTACTTTCAAAGTATGATTTGAGTTGAACAGCTTGTAAGGTATGGAAAGGTCTGCATTGCCATTGTATATGTACTCTTTGGTTTCGGCAAAGAATCGTCCCATAAAGAATGGGTTGGGGAAGGTACTAATACTCGCTACGTAGTTGGAGTCGGCAGCATCATAATTGCGTGTATAGGCAGTTCTTCTCAGATCGGGTATCGTACGAGTTACGGCATTGCGTCCTACGCCAAGTTGCAATTTCATTTTACGTTTAGTAAGGATGTGTTCCGAGTTGAGTTGATTCGAAAGGAGTTGGTTATTATTATACCAGAGCGCTGAGCCTCTGAGCAAATATTCATTATCGGTGAAGTCGCCACGGCGGATAACAGTTTGGTCATCGGCATTAATCGTAAAGGTATTTTTGAAATTGATTTTATGATTATTGTTGATTTTATACCCAAAATTGAGAAGTGAGCCCACTAGCACATTGTCGCGGTATTGACGGTCTTCAAAATCATAAGCGACAGCATTACCGTTTACCTCGTTGCGATCTATTTCGAAGGTGCGCTGACGTCTGTTGTAAGATAGAGCAGCTGTAACACCAAATGTTTGTTCTTTTTTGAACCGTTTTACATATCCTGCGCCTACCTGAAAGTTGCTAAATGGCATCATGCTAGCCATTTGTTTGGTGCCCCAGGTATTGCTGAATTTTTTGGTGGCTTCGATTCTGTCGGCAAGAGGAAATTGGCTAGACGACTGCTGCATTTGCTCTGTAGTAGGAAAATCTTTGGGGATGGTACGAAGCGATTTGTCAAAACCTAGCCAGTCGGTTGCACTATTTTTACTGTCTTGATATGCTTTGAAGGTGCTGATGGTATTCATACCACTTCCAAGCTGAATGTTCAAAAAGTTTTCGTTAGGAATGTCTTTGGTAGACATATCGATGATGCCACCAGCAAATTCGCCCGGGCGATCTGGAGTGGCGGCTTTGATAATCACGATGTTTTCCAGAAGAGAAGAGGGGAATATATCAAACGAAAATGCCTTACGATCCGCTTCTGAAGAAGGTAATATGTCGCCATTGAGCATCGCGATATTGTAGCGATCAGCCAGCCCGCGGATAACGGCAAATTTGTTATCAGCTATTGTCACGCCACTCACTCTCTTCAGTACATCACCGGTATTTCTATCAGGGGTTTTTTTAATAAGCTCGGCTGATATCCCATCCGAGATGGTGGATAGATTTTTTTGTTGCACCATTAGGGCATTGATAGTTTCTTTTTTGATTTGAGCCTTTACTACTACTTCTTTGAGCCCTTTGCCGGATTGCTGAAGCGTAATGATCATGTACTCTGTCTGTCCGCCTTTGACGATCACATCCGTCAGTGTTTTTTTCTCATACGATATATAAGAAGCTACTAAGTTGTATTTGCCATCTTCTACATTTCGGATGGTAAATTTTCCGTCCATGTCTGTCTTTGCTCCTGTGGTGGTGCCCTCTATGATGATGGTAGCTCCTATAAGTGCCTCTCCTTTTTCGTCCACTATCTTACCGGAGATAGTGCCATTTGCAGCCCACAATACATTGCTTATCAATGCAAAAATCAAGGCTAATCCATACGTTTTCATTCTTGTAAATAATTTGGTTGCAAAGGTAGATTGAAGTGCTAGGGCAGTTTATTTATCTTCATTATGAGTATGTTACAAAAAGATTACCAAATTGTTACCAATCGGTTGGAACCCTTGCAGCGCAATGCATTTGCAAAAATCAGTATAAAAAATCAAACTGTTAAATACGTGTTGCCAAGTTCCGAATTCTCTATGTTTTATCCACAGTTGCAATTTAGGGGAGCGCATCGCCTTTTTCATTTTTCGGCTCCTGTCCCGCTTTCCATTGCTATAGGCCTACGTTGCTCTCCGGCCTATATCCATTGCAATCCTACCGTGTACCCACATCTAAAGCGATTTTCCACCCACTCTAAATTTCGTAAAAT
>DAIUCL010000102.1:0-9885 GCA_036846185.1 Chitinophagaceae bacterium | reverse complement strand
GGAGTGGAGGGGGTGGAGGCACGGAACCACCGCCACGACTATGCCACAGGAGCGGGGCGACGTGCCGCCTTGCAACGGAAAGCGTGTCTGCCGCCCAAGAAAATATTCTTTAAAATATGGATTAGGTAGCTTTGATAAATAGTTAATTGTAAATAGCAAGGATTATATTTACTGCATGAAAAAGATAGGATTATTTAGTTTGATTTTTCTTATACTACTGGACGTGAAGAGTGAAATCAGACAGAGAGAATTATATAATCTGGTAAATCCGTTTGTAGGCACCGGTGGTCATGGACATACCTTTCCGGGTCCTACGATGCCATTTGGAGCTTGTCAGTTGAGTCCGGATACTCGCCTTGAGGGATGGGATGGGTGTAGTGGATATCATCATTCAGACTCGTTGATTTATGGATTCAGTCATACACATCTGAGTGGTACCGGGTGCAGTGACTATGGTGATATACTTATGATGCCAGTGGATAAGGCGGTTGCAATAGATAATTATCAATATGCCTCTCGATTTTCGCATCAACGGGAGAAAGCTCATGCGGGGTATTATGAAGTATGGTTGGACGAGCCTCAAATAAAGGTGGAGTTGACTACAACCCTTCATGGGGGGGTACATAGATATACTTTTGGAGCAAAAAAAGAAAGGTATGTGGTGTTGAATTATAAACATAGAGATGAGTTGCTGGATTCGTATGTAGAACAAGTAGATGAGTATACGATAAGAGGTTATCGCTACTCAAAAGCGTGGGCTTTGGAACAAAAAATATTTTTTGAAATAAAATTTTCGACAGCGATAGAGAGTATAGAATATGATGCTCCTGCAGCACCAAGTAGTACGTCTGCTGTGGCTTTGGAAAAATCGCCGCGTTGCCTGATACGCCTAATGGATGCTACAGAAGGGAGTGATACTTCAGTGGTAGTACGATGCTCTATTAGTGGTGTTGATATGGACGGTGCGCATAAAAACATGATGGCAGAAATGCCTCATTCGCAGTTTGAAACCTATAAAACGCTATGCGAGGAATCATGGAATAAAGAATTGAGTAAGTTGATGTATAATTCTGATAAGGCGGTAAATGATACGATTTTTTACACAGCCTTGTATCATACTATGATACACCCTTCCTTATATTCGGATGTAGATGGGAGATATAGAGGAAGAGATGATAAAATATATTCGACCGATGGAAAATTTGATTATTACACGGTATTTAGTTTGTGGGATACGTATAGGGCTTTGCATCCTTTGCTAACGATGATTGATAAGAAAAGAACTTTAGATTTTGTACAAACCTTTTTGGAACAATATAAACAAGTAAACCGCTTACCGATTTGGGAATTGAGTAGTAATGAAACGAACTGTATGATAGGATATCATGTAGTGTCGGTGATATGGGATGCATACAATAGAGGCATCAGAGATTTTGATATTGCATTGGCCTATGAGGCGATGTGTAGTATTGCCACACATTATGACCATTATGAAGGCGAGGGCCTAGGACTCACTCTCAAGCAGGAATATAGAAGCAGAGCGGCGGATGCGGATGCCCTGGAAAGCTATTGTAGATATGGCTATGTGCGATCGGACGATAGCCCGGAGAGTGTGAGCAAGACGCTGGAGTATGCTTATGATGACTGGTGTATTGCACAAATGGCTTTGGCACTGGGTAAACAAAAAGATTATGAATATTATATGCAACGTAGTTCGAATTGGAAAAATGTGTATGATCCTGTCAGTGGATTTGCAAGAGCACGTAAAAATGGTACTTTGAATTCTCCTTTTTCTCCTTATACGGTAGATAATAATTTTACGGAAGCGAATAGTTGGCAATATAGTTTTTATATGCCACATGATGTGAAAGGTTATATTGAACTCTTAGGAGGAGAAGCAAATGTATTCGAAAAAAAATTAGATGAATTGTTTGCTGCAAGTACGCAGACACAGGGGCGCACTCAAAGCGATATCACTGGTCTGATAGGGCAATATGCTCATGGCAATGAACCTAGTCATCATATACCTTTTCTATACAATTTCATCGGCAAGAAAGAAAAGATGCAAAAATTAGTAGAGAAGATTTGTGACAGCTTTTATACCAATAGACCTGATGGTCTGATTGGAAATGAAGACTGTGGGCAAATGAGTGCTTGGTATGTAATGGCGAAAATGGGTATCTATAGCACTTGTCCGGGAGAGGCGGTTTATGATGTGGTAGAGGCTCCACTTCCTGTAGCGCAGATGATGCCAATCTATAAAATGGATATCGATGTGAGTATCGTAGGGGATAGAGAAATAGCCCAATTGTATCATGATAAGGAAGCGAAGGTGAGTTATCCGCATCCAAACAAGAAGTATAAGGCAGTGTCTGTTAATCCATTTATTAAAGAGAGTTTGCGTTTTTTTGATGATACATGTATGATTGAATTAGGCTCTATTTCGGAGGAATTGCCTATCTATTACTCAACCGACAATGGGGGGCAGTTTAAGCGATATACTTCGCCATTATACTTGGATACTACTACGGATTTGTTGTTTTATTCGCAACAAAAAAAGGAGGATTATAAACTGCAAGAAGCACGATTTGTAAAAATTGCCAATGATAAAAAAGTAGTGTTGTATAATAACTACACATCCTATTATCATGGAGGTGGAGCGAAGGGGCTAGTAGATGGTATCTATGGAAAGACCAATTGGCGAACTGGTGATTGGCAAGGATATCAGGGACAGGATATAGAAGTAATGATAGAATTGGAAAAGCCTACCCTTATCAAAAAGCTAGGAGCAAATTTTTTGGAGGATCAAAATGCATGGATATTTTTCCCCACTGAGGTTAGTTTCTATACGAGTATGGATACTACTACATGGAATTTAGTAGAGCATATCAAGACGAACAAATCCGGTCACAACTTGGATATATCCATTGCAAATTTTAATACGCAATTAGCGAAGCCACAAGAAGCCCGATATATAAAAATGAAAGCAAAACACTTTGGTGCAATGCCGGAATGGCATGAAGGAAGGGGAGCACCTACGTATATATTTATTGATGAGATAGAAGTGAATTAAAGCAATTGTGTGATGAGGCTCGCATTGTAGTCATTGTAATAGGAGCTAAGATGTTTTTTTCGTTTTTCGATATCCTCATGTGTAAAGGGGATCTCTTTGAGTCTGGAGATTTCTGAGATCATTGTGTCGGGGCTGTTTTCGATATGGATTAGTGGATGTAAGCTTTCATCATCACAAGCTATGGTATTGGCGATAATATGTCTGCCTTCAAATAATGCATGCATTAGTTTTAGTTTGGTACCGGTACCCTGAAAGCTTGGTAATACATGAATGTGGGCATTGCTTATAAGAGAGTGCATTGTTTCATCATCAGGGTTGGCAATTAGCTGTACATGCGGTGGTAGATGCTGTGATAGGCTGTGTGGTGGGTTCTTGCCGGAAATGATGAGAGGATAATTTATTTTATTAAATACCTGTTGTAGTAAGTAATAGACTACTTCTCTGTTTTCGGATATACTCAGGTTGCCATGAAAAAGTGCATAGTCGCCCATGCCTGATTTACATTCGACAGAAGTGCTGCGAATAAATGATTTGGCGATCGTATGACCAGCCTTGGGGTAAAAAGAGGAGAAGTATGATTTTTCTTTTTCGCTAATATGCAAAAAGTGATGAACCGCTTGCAAACCGGTGGGTTCGTATCGGGCTAATCTGGAGGCTTCCAGATAGAGATAGATACGTTTTAAAATAGATGTCTCTTTAGATGCAAGTGACTGATAATATTCGGTTTCGATATTGTGTGTGCGAAGTAGTAGTTTCCGCTGAGCAAGCTCGGGGTATTGCAATATAAAGGTGCTATGTACACCTTCCATCAGGATGGGGGACTTATCTTCTTTGAGTCGTGTATAGAGTGTTTTGCTCTGCCTAGAAGATATGATGTAGGGGAGTTGTGGGTCTAATCCTTTCAGTCCGGTACGACGAGGGTAGGCATATATTTTGTAGCAAATATCTTGAAGTAGTTCATCGATCTTTCTATCATTATATTCAAAGTAATGTAGTGTGATTTTGAGGCCGGCTTGCGCTAAAGATTTTAGTTTATAATATACGTCTATCACACCACCATAATCGGGAGGGGAGGGGCAGTCGAAAGCAATAATATGAAGATGAGGATTATGCATGCAGGAGTTGGTCATAAAAGGCGATGAGTCTTTTCTCTTCAGCTTGCCAGCAATACGTTTCTCTAGCTAAGATACACTGTTGACGAAGATGTTGATAATAGGTTTTGTCACTGATAAGTTTTTGCAAAGTTTGGGCTATAGCTTCGGACGAGGTATCGTCGATGAGAGCAGCCACTTCAAATTGTTGATTGACATGCTTGTATTCGGGGTAATTGACACAGAGCTGCGGAATGGCATAATGCATATAATCAAAATACCGATTTGCCATGGAGTAATAATTGCTTTTGCCTTTGGAAGTGAAGAGGGTAATACCGATATAAGCATGTTTAGTAAAATGAGTTAATTGCTCTGGTTCTATATAGCCCTTAAATTGAATTTTATGTTCTACCTGATATTCTTTACTTAAGGCTACTGCTTGCTCAAAAAAGTTGCCTTTGCCACAAACTACAAGAGGTAAGTCGATAAATTGCATAGCCGGAATAAGTGTCTCAAAGCAGCGACCTTCGTTGACAGCACCTTGATATAGGATATAAGGCGACGAAGCATTCTCTTCTATCGCGAGCGGTTTTAGTACGGTAGCATTACGGACTACAGTATAGGATACTCCATATCGCTCCTCAAATTCGCGGGCATAAAAGGGGCCTATGGTATATCCATGAGGAAACTGTGGTATGCAGTGGCGTTCTATCGCTCTCCATACTTTATAAATTACTGGTCGAGAGGTGATTTCGTCCATTTCGCAAAAGAGTTCATGTGCATCGTAGACTCGTTTTTTATTTTTCAATTTCGACGCATAGAGTACAGATAAAATGGTATCCAGGTCGATGGCGCAATACACATCACAGCGGCGTGTGAGTAAGTAGAAAAACAAACGGATAGCATACTCCGCATAGAAAAGCTTGCCCTTTGTGAAAAAGCAGAATAATCGTTTTTGACGAAAAAGTTTTTCTTTTAGGGGGAGTGAATGGGGTAGTTTTCGACCCACCAGTTCCACCTCATAACCGGCTTGTGCCAGCGAGTGGCATATACGATTCATACGCTGGTCAAAACTCAAATCAGTGGTGACAGTACACACGATACGGCCTTTGGTGCTGGATCTATTCATAGAGTCGGTATGTGTATGATATACTTCGTATTTTAGGGTATCCCATATAGATAGAGTCACTATTATAGGGATCGTGGATATATTTTTAGATGTGGTAAAAGTAAACAAATAATTGATGTAATTTCGTACTCTTGAAAATACTTGTACTTACCCCACGTGTTCCTTGGCCACTTCGTGATGGAGGTGCCATTGCTATGAATCAAACGCTGGAAGGTATGCTGGAGCAAGGTATCGAAGTTTCCTTGTTGGCTATGAACACCGCCAGGCACTGGGTAGAACTTTCAGAGTTGCCGGACTTATACTCCAAATTAGCGCACTTCGATACCGTATATATCAATAATTCCATTAATCCTTTCTCGGCATTTATCAATTTGTTTACCGATAAGTCCTATAATGTCAATCGTTTTGTCAACAAACAATTCGAAAAAAAATTACTGCAACTACTCTTGCTCAACGACTATGATTATGTGTGGTTTGATAGTATTTATACTTCTCCTTATGTCGATTTAGTGGCCGCCAATCATACTGCCAAGCGAATATGCAGGGTACATAATATCGAACATCATATATGGCAAAATCTGACAGAGCATGAACCCGCTTTCTTCAAAAAGAAATATCTCTCCTTGCTCACCGAACGACTTAAAAAGTACGAGCTGGATATCTTAAAACGATTTGATTTCCTTCTTCCCATTTCTGCCAGTGAGCTCGATTTTCTTCACCAACACAGCTCTTCTCGCATCTACCTCCTTCCATTTGGTGTAGATACGCTAAAACATCATCAAGAGTACGAAATGGAGTATAACTCATGCTACCATATAGGCAGCATGGACTGGGGGCCTAATATCGAAGGGGTTACTTGGTTTTTAGATGAAGTGTGGCCCGGTGTACTCAGCGAAATACCCGGCATTAGCTTCTATATAGCCGGAAAAAATATGCCTGCTTCTATTTATTCTCGACAAAGTAAACAGGTTAAAGTTTTAGGCGAAATCGATGACTTCAACTCTTTTAGCCTTCAAAAAAATATCATGATTGTGCCACTACGCTCCGGTGCCGGTATTCGGATCAAAATACTCGAAGCCATGCAGCTGGGCAAAACCATCCTGTCGACCTCCATAGGTGCCGAGGGCTTAGGACTCATCGATCACGAAACAGTCTTTATAGCCGATGATAAAGACACATATGTGGCTATCCTCAAAAAGTGCTTCTCAGACCCCGCACTGGCCCGACGTATCGGAGACAATGCCAAAGAGTTTGTCCATTCGCGTTATAATAAACAAGAGTTGTATCATAATTTGCATACCTATTTAAGCGACCATAAAAGCTAGTGCCAACCCGAAAAAAAATATGCGTCCTATTATCTCGTTTCCCTTACCCCATCGACAAAGGAGACAAACTCAGAGCATACCATCAACTACAATACTTATCTCGCTACGCCGATATTCATCTTATAACACTCTCACATCACAAGGTATCCGAGAGTGATAAGCAAGCCATTGCCGCATATTGTACAAGCATAGAGATCTATTACCTTCATACTTTCAATACGGTGTGGCAATCCATACTCAGTTTTTTTCGAGCACAACCCATCCAGGTAGGATATTTTTATTCTGCACAGATTCGTAAGCAGATTCACCAACAATTACATACCCTCAAGCCAGATCTCATCTATTGTCAGCTCACGCGCACCGCACTTTACGCCATTGATTTACCTTATCCCAAAATCATCGATTTGCAAGATGCTTTTTCGCTCAACTATAGTCGTATCGTATCACATAGCAAGGGATTTTATCGATGGTTTTATCAAAGAGAGAGTGCCCGAATGGCAGCTTTTGAAAGCCATGTGATCGACCATTTTGATAAAGCCACTATCATCTCCCAACAAGATAAAATGGCATTGAAAGCCGACAAAGAAAAAGTAACTATTGTCAGCAATGGAATCGATACCGATTACTATTCGCCACAGCCAATTGAGCGCAACTACGAACTCTTGTTTTTAGGTAACTTATCCTATCTCCCCAACCGCAAAGCCGTAGAGTATATCCTACACGAACTCTGTCCATTACTATCTGCACAATTTCCAAACATCAAAATCACCATAGCCGGTGCCGATACCCCATCGCACTATCTGGCCATGCAACATCCGCATGTCAGCTTTACCGGATGGGTCGATGATACTCGTAGCGTCTATTCCCGTGCTCACGTATTTATAGCGCCACTATTTGCCGGAGCCGGACTGCAAAACAAACTACTCGAAGCCATGAGCATGGGCTTGCCCTGTGTGGCTACATCGGTAGTCAATGCTTCGCTGCAAGCAACACCTGATCGAGAAATACTCATTGCCGATAAGGCAAGCGACTTTGTACAACATATAAGCCGACTACTCAACGATGCTGCACTTTATCATTCAGTCTCCCTTGCATCACGATCCTTTGTAGAACAAAATTATCCTTGGGAGCAGGTCAACCAAGAACTACTCCAAGTAGTATGGCCTTATATCGCCCCTGCTTCACAACAATAAAGTTTTGGGGCTCTCATCGCATTTCCCTTATCATCCATTATCCGTCCCTTACGGGGTACGCTATCGCTCCCGTGCTTCGCCAAGGCTTCGCACCGCCTCGTGCCTCGGCGCCCTTCAGGCACGGCAGCCATTGAACTATCGATCTTTCATCAGCACTCTCCGCGAAGCTGATAGTGGTCGTCAAGGGTGCTGATGAACACTGAAAATGTCGCTGAAAACTAGCCGTGATAGGAGCGGTATCCTCTGCCACCCCTCTGGGAGTGGCAGAGATACAAGCGGATAGCGCGACTCGGATTACTCATGTACTGACGATGAGCTCCAAAAAAAGTATCGCAATATACCTGAAACATTATGAAGATGTCAGCTTGATAAAAGATGACGAAATGATACTCTACAAAAATCTTATTTACTCGTATGATGAAATTAAAATTATTTTTGTCATCTTTGGCATAATGAATATATATGTCGTTGTCGTAGCAGGTGGAGCCGGTACCCGTATGGGGAGCGATATACCCAAGCAATTTTTGCCATTAGGTAATGTGCCTATTTTGATAAGGACGCTTAGGGTATTTGCTAATTGGGCATGTAAACCTTCTATCGTACTAGTAATACCAGCTATACATCGGGCATATGTGGCAAGTTTGATTCAAGAGTATAGTCCTATGGCTAATATACAGTTGGTAGAAGGTGGGCCTACTCGCTATCATTCGGTGCAGAATGGTCTGCTTGCTATACCGAACAAGGAGGCTTGGGTGATGGTACATGATGCGGTGCGCCCCTGCATTACACATCGCTGGCTAGATAGCTTATTGGCAGATGCGCAACAGTATGGAAGTGCTATACCGGCAGTGCCTGTGAAAGATTCTATGCGACGACTTTTGGATACCGGTAGTGCAGTGGTGGATCGAAGTCGCATTGTATCGGTGCAGACCCCTCAGGTATTTTCATTGCCTCTGCTACAAGAAGCCTTCCGACAAGCCTATGCCGACTCATTTACCGATGAGGCTACAGTATATGAAGCCTGCGGGCATCCTGTGCATCTGTCGCAAGGCTCAGTGTATAATATCAAAATCACAACACCCGAAGATATGATCATCGCGGAAGTATATCTTGCCAAAGGCATAGAATAAGAGTTGGGTACGAATTGCTGATCACAGTATCCTACAGACGTAGTACATTTGCAGCAAAATTTTTCAATTTTGATTTATTACAAAACACCTGAAGAAATAGAACTCATCCGACAAAGTAACTTGCTTGTGTCGGCAACCTTGGCCATGTGTGCCACAGAGCTCAAGCCGGGTATGACGCCTAAGCAAATCGACCAAATGGCAGAGACCTTTATACGCGATCATGGTGGTGCGCCGGCCTTCAAGGGTTACAAAGGATTTCCGGCTACCTGCTGTATCAGTATCAATGAAGAGGTGGTACATGGTATTCCTACCGACGGTGAATTGACCGAAGGTGATTTGGTAAGTATCGATGTGGGAGTAGTACTCAACGACTATGTGGGAGATAGTGCATATACCTTTGCGCTAGGTGAGATGAGTGCAGACGTGGCTCAGCTCATGCGTGTCACCAAAGAGTCTTTATATCTGGGTATCGAACAGGCTATAGTGGGCAATAGGATAGGGGATATCAGTTGGGCGGTGCAGGAACATACCGAAAAAAAATATGGATATGGAGTGGTGCGAGAACTGACCGGGCATGGTGTGGGTAAGAAAATACATGAATCGCCCGATGTGCCAAATTATGGCAAACGCGGGCATGGTATGAAGCTACAAGAAGGCTTGGTGATCGCGATAGAACCCATGATCAATTTGGGCAAACGGAATGTATACGTGGCCGATGATGACTGGACTATAGTAGCTGAAGATGGAAAATTCTCTGCACATTACGAACACTCTATCGCCGTCAAAAAAGATAAAGCGGATATCCTTTCCTCCTTTGTAGAGATAGAAAAAAATGAAAAGGCAAATCCTAATTTGTTTTATCCTTACGAAAAATAGCGATTCTGTTCTAAGAATTCGAGCACATACTGCCTTACGGCATCCTGGAGCGATGTAAAGGGTATATC
>DAIUCL010000101.1:0-9888 GCA_036846185.1 Chitinophagaceae bacterium | reverse complement strand
GCCGGGTGGCTGCCGTGCCTGGAGGGCGGCGAGGTACGAGCCGGTGCGGAGCCTAAAGGCGGAGCACGGGAGCGACAGCGCACCCCGTAAGGGACGGAGTGTGGTGGAGTAAGGGTAGGGGGCCGAAAGCCCCACAATGATTTGTTTTTTCTTGAGTTTTTTACCTATATTGTCTTATGTGTTTTATTGCATAAGACATAATGGCAGTATTATTTTATGAAAAATGACACAATGGCTTGTATTTTGGGCTTGGTATAGGACTTGATACACAGTGAGTATAAAAAATTGTAAAGCTATGACACACGTAAAAGTAAAAAACCAGTATGTACCAGGTATCTTTAACCTGATGGATCGCTTCTTTGGCGATGAATTTGAAACATCTACCGGCATGCTTCGCCCGGCGGTGAATATCGTGGAGGTAGACAATGCCTACCAACTGCAATTAATGGCACCCGGACTTCAAAAAAGCGATTTTAAAATTACCGTCGAGAAGGATCAGCTCATTATTTCGTACGATAAACAAGAGTCGCAAGAAGAAGCGACCGATAAGTTTGTGCGTAGAGAGTTTGTTCAGCGCTCGTTTAAACGCAGCTTTAGCCTCAATGATAAGCTGAATGTCGATGCCATTCGTGCTTCGTACGAAAATGGAATTTTGATTATCAGTATCCCTAAGGCCGAAGTGAAATCGGTAGAGGTGCGCTCTATTGATATCAACTAATGCTTACCGATGCTCTCTACACACGCTTTGTAGTGTTGTAGCGAGCATGGGGGTTAAACAAAAAAAACCGAAGTTGAACTTCGGTTTTTTTATGGTCTGGCATCAGAATAGATTATTCTGCTGCAGGTGTATCTTCGCTGGGAGTGGCTTCAGCAGCGGGTGCTTCTTCCACTACGGGTGCGGCTTCGGCAACAGTTTCTTCTACTTTTTTGATGATAGGTTGCTGGCGAGCGGCGGCTTTGGCTTTTTTGTGGCCGTCCATACGGTCAAGTACTTGCTGCTCGTGGGTGGCATTCCATGCTTCAAATTTGTCGAGGGCTGTTTGTTCGTCAAAGAGGCCAAGTTTTACACCACGCATCAGATGCTTGAGGTATAATACTCCTTTGAAAGATAGGATACGATTCACGGTGTGTGTAGGCTCTGCTCCTTTGTGCAACCAATGCAGCGCACGCTGACGGTTGAGGTGGATTGTGGCCGGAACGGTGAGTGGATTGTATGTTCCTAATTTTTCGATAAATTTACCGTCACGACGTGAGGTAGAATTGGCTACTACTATGAAGTAGAAGGGGCGTTTTTTTGCTCCGTGTCGTTGGAGCCTGATTTTTACTGACATAAATAATAGAAATTATTTTAGTGTGTGAATAAATAAAGAAGTGCAAAGGTAAGGGATATCGATTATATTTTGGTATTTTTTGTTTAAAAAATAGTTGGGCTTATTTTTCGAAGTTGTGAATAATTGTTGAACTGGTTATGTATTTTTTCTCTATGAGGTGTTTTTCCACGTTTGTTAAGACACAAAGGTGTGAAAATGGAATTGTTCTAAAGGCCGATGGAGCGATCGGGGTTTTTCTTAGTTTGCTTTCACATTTGTCTTGAGTCTATTGCGGTGAGATATTGTCTTGAATGGCTTGGAGGAGCTTATAGTCAGTGAGGTCGTATTGCACAGGTACTACCGAAGCGAAGTGGTGGTTGAGTGCCCATACATCGGTATCCTTGCCTTTGTCCTGATTCAGAAATTCGCCGGTTAGCCAATAGTATTTTTTGCCATGAGGATCGGTGCGTTCTACAAAGTTTTCTTTCCACTTGGCTTTGGCCTGGCGGCAGATTTTGAGACCTTTGTACTGATCAGGGTTTATATTGGGGATGTTCACATTATAGAGAGCTTTTGGGGGAAGAGAGCCTGCGATCATCTGATGCATCACTTCAGAGGCTACCTGGCGCGACAGCGTGAAATCGGCATCAAATCGGTAGTCGAGTAGCGAAAAGCCGGCGGCGGGTATGCCCTCGATAGAGGCTTCCATAGCGGCCGACATGGTACCGGAGTAGATCACATTGATCGAATTGTTGGCTCCATGATTGACACCGCTAAAGCAGAAGTCGGGTTTTTGATGAAGGACTTTATCAACGGCCAGTTTTACACAGTCTACGGGAGTACCGGAGCATTGGTAGGCTTCGATATCGCCAAAGAGGTGTACCTGATGCATACGCAGTGGCTTGCCAATGGTGATGGCATGTCCCATACCGGATTGGGGCGCATCGGGGGCTACTACTACCACACGTCCGTATTGTTTTGCCACTTCTACCAGGGCGGCAATACCCGGCGCCGTTACGCCATCGTCGTTGGTAATGAGTATGACCGGTTTTTGATTTTTTACAGAGGCTTTTATTTTTTTGCCGGAGGCTTTACCCTTTGCCGAAATGCTTTTTTTCATGCTACAAATCTACTACCTGTGCTGCTAATGTGATGTATCTATTGTATTATATTCTTAAGGGAAGTGGCTGAGGTATGTATGTCAGCTATGTGAGGGATGTAGGATAAGGAGCTCACCGGACAAAATTCTATGGAGCCACATCGTGCTCTACGCTTGTATCTCTGCCTGCCACAGGCAAGGCAGAGGATACCGCTGCGATCACGGCTAAGGTTCATCGTCTTGTACATGGGTGAGCGGTCTCATAGCTGAATGCTACGAATCTCATTGGGTATAGTAGCAAATTGAAAGGGTGGAGGGCGGGAGGTGGCGCAAGGCAAGAGGCCACAGAAGGGTGCTGGTGGAGATGAAAAAATAGGGTGGATTATTTTATTTTTTCCAGCTCTGCTTTGGTCACGATTTTATAATCGGGCGGGATGTTGAAGATTTTGGTATCGATGACTTTTACATCCATCTGATCGGCAGTGAATCGCATTTCGTTGCCATCGGGCGTCTTCATGGTATATTCCAAAGCAATGCCTACCAGCCCGGGAAACATGGTATTGAACTGATCGCTCTGAGGCACTACATCCCGCGATACATAAATTTCTACCTGATCTCCATTGCTATACTGCACATTCATGCCCTGGCATTGGTAGCCTATTATTTTTTTTGTTTTGCCGTTGGGTGTGATTTGGGCATTTTCAAATCGTATGTTGATATTTTTTTGCTCTTCAGCAGTGATTTCGAGGGCGTACTTGTCGTTTTCATCAATATTGAGCGAGTAGGATTTCCCATTTTTGAAGTTGTAGATAGTCACATTGTTGAATCCATTATTCATAGCTATTTCGCGTTTGATGAATCCACTTTTGACGCTTACGAGATAGATGCCGGAGGAGGTAGTGCTCTGGTTGAGATAGACATTGAATTTCAATATCCCTTCTGAGAAGATGCGCTGGCCATGGCACGCTATCGAGAGCATGAGACCGATGCATGACATGATAAGTATGTGGTGTATTTTTTTCATAATTATTATGTGAGTAGCTACATGGTATGGTAGCGTGTAGTACAAATATAGACTATTTTTTGGCAATCGAAGGGGAGTTTACCGGTGCTGATCGAGCAGTATCAGATTACCGTCGGGGTCTTGCAGCATGATGCTGGCAGGGCCGCTGCTCTGTGGGTCTGCTTTGGAGAGAAGCTCTACTCCTTGGTTTTGGAGAGTAGTCTGAATATCTCGTACATCGGTATATTCATCGAGGTTGTGAGCATTGCTATCCCAGCCGGGGTTGAAGGTGAGGATATTGCCTTCAAACATGTTTTGGAATAGGCCTATGATGCATTCTTCGTTTTTGAGGATAAGATAATTCTGCTCGATACTGCCACCGAGGGTGGAGAAACCAAGTTTTTGATAAAAGGCTTGTGAGGCAAGCAAGTCTTTGACGCTGAGGCTGACAGAGAAGGCTCCAAGTTTCATAGAATAGATATTTTTGAGGTAAATATAACTAAACTATATAAAAGTAACAGAAATGCTGGTATGATAATGCGATGAGGTCGTGCAGACTTATCCGGCTGAGTTGCGCCTGATGAAGAAAGATATAGACGATGAAAGCTAGCCGTGATCGCAACGGCATCCCCGAAGCAGCATGGCGCTGGCGGGAGGGCGCGAAGGGATATAGTGAAGAGCACGAAGTAGCCGAAGAAGGGTAGTGGGCTTGGCTCCAAATAATGTTATCAGCGTACGCTCCATTGATAGCCCACAAATTCCATCAGAGAGGTATTGCGCGATTGGACTACATCGTGTAAGAAGGTTTTTTTGTTGGCAGCTACGATAAGGTCTTGATAGAGTTTGATGACGGTGTCGAATCCTTCGTCGCCGTAGATGGAGATTTCTTTGAGGTCTTTGGTGCGATGGAGTTGTATGAGAGAGCTTTTGAATACTCGCTGTTGATTAGTATTCTTTCGGACTACATACTGGTCGAGGTAGTAGAGGAAGAGCCAGCGGATATCGCGTATCATGTGCATTTGTTTGACACTTTCGAGTTCGAAGGAGAGGTTGGGGAGGCGATTGTAGCCGGGTTCATAGCACATAAACAGGTCGTGGAAGGTGGAGGTATTGTCGAAGTTGACAAAGGAGTAAAGACCGAGTTGGATAAATTGGAGGGTGTCGGTGATTTCTATTTTTTCGTTGTAGTTGAGTCCGTCTACGATTACCATTCGGAAGGAGTCGATGTAGGCGGGGCTAGGGGGCTGTGCCAATGATTGCTTGGGGCTGATAGCCGAAGCACAGAGCAGAAGGGTAAAGAATAGGCTGCGATAAAGAGCTTTCATAGTTTACTGATAAATTTTGGCAATGAACTGGCTGTATTTTTCGCTAATTTTTTTACGTTTTAGTTTAAGGGTGGGTGTGAGTTCGCCACCGTCGATAGTCCATTCGTTTGCCAGCAACTGAAATTTTTTTACGTGTTCGTGAGCGGCAAAGTAGCCATTAAATTTGTCGAGTTCTTTTCGGATGAGTTTGATGGTGTCTTTGTCGGTGGTGATATCTATGGTATTGTCGAGAGGGAGGTTCATTTTGGCAAAATAATCTTTGATTTTTTCTATCGCAGGCACGATGAGTGCTCCTGCAAATTTTTCATTGCTACCCACTACCATGATTTGTTCTATGAAGGGGGATTCTTTCATTTTGTTTTCGATAGCGAGAGGGGCGATGTATTTGCCTGCGGAGAGTTTGAAAATTTCTTTTTTTCGGTCGGTGATTTTGAGGAATTTTCCGTCGACCAGGGTGCCAATGTCACCGGTGTAGAACCAGCCGTCTTTGAGTACTTCGTCGGTTAGCTCTGGGTGTTTGAAGTAGCCCATCATAATATTGGGACCTCGGCAGATGATTTCGCCGTCATCGCCGAGGCGAACCTCTACGTCTTTGATAACCTTGCCGATGGTGCCAAAGCATCGATCTTCTTCTTCAAATCGATTGACGCTGACGACCGGAGAGGTTTCGGTAAGGCCGTAACCTTCCATCACGATGATTTTGGCAGCGGTGAACATACGGAGTAGCTTGACCTGGCAGGCAGCGGAGCCGGTGATAATAGCTTTGATGTGCCCGCCTACTGCTTCGCGCCATTTGGAGAAGACCAGTTTGTCTGCTACAGCCAGTTGAAGGGAGTAGAGCAGGGGTTTGGGTTGGTTGATTTCATAAGAGAGAGCCAGGTCTACTGCCCAGTCAAAGATTTTCCGTTTGAATCCACGGAGTTCTGAGCCTTTGGCATCAATTTTTTCATATACTTTTTCTAGCAGTCGGGGTACGGTGGTGAACACGACCGGTTTTACTTCTTTGAGATTTTGGCCTATTGTTTCCATGCCTTCGGCAAAGTAGATACTAACCCCCTTGCAGATGTAGATGTACATAACGGTGCGTTCGAAGATATGATTGAGAGGGAGGAAACTGAGGATATTTTCGTCGTGATTACAGAAGCTAAAAACTTCCATGCAGGATTTTACATTGCTGAGAATATTATAATGACTTAGCATTACCCCTTTGGGGTTGCCGGTGGTACCGGAGGTGTAGATGATTGTGGCAAGATGTTCGCTTCGGAGCGATTGGCGTATGGAGGCTAGGGAGTCAATTTCAACTTGTGATTCAGTTACGAGGAGTTCTGACCAGTGTGGTACGCCATCTATTTTGTCGAAGCTGAAGATGTGTTTGAGCTGCGGTACGTCGGCACGGATTTGCTCAATTTTTTTGTAAATACTCTTGTCAGACACGAAGAGAACTTCTACTTCGGCTTCGTTGAGTATATAGGCAAGCTCAATATTGCTGATGGAAGGGTAGATGGGTACGAGTACGGCACCGGTTTGCTGTACGGCAAAGTCGGTGATGATCCATTCAGAGCGGTTTTCGGATATAATACTTATCTTATCCTGATTAATCGGATTGAAATCGTGAGGGGAGATACCTAATTTGAGAAGTGAGCAAGCCAGTTGCCTGCTGAGGGAGAAAATTTCTTCGGCAGTTCTACCCACCCATTGTTTACTGATTTTATCAAATAACATCATTTTTCCGGGATGAGTTCTTCGATAATCATCCAGAAGATCTATGAGTAATTGTAAATGATCCATGATAAAGTGGTGCGCTTAGTTTTGGTAATATTGGTTTTGTTTTGGTTTTAGCTTGTAGCTTCTAAGATATTTGTCGAATCGATTCATCAAGTCTGCATTTTTTTGAGTCCAGTTGCGATAGGCTTTGTCATTGTCGAGTTTTCCAAAGAGCCACATGTTGTATGAGTCATAGTAGCCTCTTGTGAGCAAACGATGTTGATGATCGATCAGTTCGTAGGGGTATTTGGCGGCATATTTTTTATTCCATTCCAATAAAAATCGAACTCGAAGCATGGTGATATTTTCGGGGTTGATACCACCGGTGACGACGGGTCTGAGTTGGTCAAAGATTTTCAGGCAAGATTCTTTGAAATTTTTGGGGTTTTCGTATCGGTTGACTTTTCCGTCAAGTGCTTGATTGTTGAGTTCGCCCATGAGGAACTTGTAACTTTCAAATACGATTTTTTTTACTTCTTCAGTTTTACTACTGAAACTCTCCAGATTAACAAAGGTTTCGCCATACCATATTGCCCATAAATAGTTTTTGGTAAAGTAATATACTTTGCTGAGGTTGTAGTAATTCAGATGATATCCCGGATCCATTTCTATTCCTTTTTCCCAAGTTTGAGCGGCGGTTTTGTATTTTTTGAGTTTGTTGTAGTAATCGCCTTTGCTGGCATACAGAATACCGGAGTTGGGGAATTTGGATAATCCTTTGTTGAGAGCCTCTTTGGTGTCGTCGGTTCTATTCATAGCCGTATAGGTATTGGCAGCGATCAGGAACGTGCTTTCATCGGCATCGCTACGTTTTAGTAGCGGTGCGATCATTTTTTCGGCTAGGAGGAAGTCATTGTTGATGTAATAGGTGTTTGCCAACTCTTTTCGAAGTGTAAGGCTATTAGGGTCGATCTGAACGGCTTGGTTGAGAACCATGATTGCGTTGGCCAAATCATTTTTTAGAATGTAGTTTTTTGCATTGCTGTAAAGATCTCTCGCTTCAGCTTGGTCGCTTACGGTAGTTTGAGCCAAAACTGTATTGAAATACAGAAGGCAATACAAGGTAGAAAGTAGATATAAATAGTGTCGCACCGTACAAATTTAATAGAGAAAAATTGTCTCAGCCATATTTTTCGTACATAACGTAATTTTGTGCTTATGACATTGAAGCAACGCTACATGGCTGTACTGGATTATTTTGCACAACATATGCCTGATGCAGAGACCGAATTGATCTATGATAATCCCTATCAGTTGCTGGTGGCAGTGATACTCTCGGCACAATGTACCGATAAACGTGTAAATCTTACTACACCCATGCTATTTGAGGCTTATCCTGATCCGGAATCGCTCTCTAAAGCTAGTGTGGACGAGGTTTTTTCGATTATCCGAAGTATTAGCTATCCGAATAACAAAGCAAAACATTTGGTATCGATGGCTTCCATATTGGTAGAGAAATTTGACTCACGGGTACCAATGACTGTTGACGAACTCATATTGCTACCTGGAGTGGGGAGAAAAACAGCCAATGTGATCACTTCTGTAATTGATAATCAGCCCAATATGGCTGTTGATACGCATGTATTTAGGGTGTCGGCTCGTATTGGGCTTACGCGTGGTGCTCGCACCCCCTTGCAGGCAGAGCAGCAGCTAGTACGACATATTCCGGTTGACTTGGTACACAAAGCTCATCACTGGATTATTTTGCATGGCAGGTATATTTGTGTAGCACGTACTCCTCGTTGTGAACAATGTGGGCTGCAAGCATGGTGTAAAGAATATCAGTCAAAAATGAAGAAAGAACTGAGGAGCATAAAGAGTCAAATTTAGCTTTATTCAGAAGAGTGGGGCTGAACATTCGGTGTGTGAATGAATCTCTGCTATTACTAAAATTCATAGTATATAGTAACAAAATTAGAGTAGTATAAATACTTCTCATTTTTGAGGCCTAAATTTGGGAAAACAAAAATATATAACTATGGATAGAAAAGAATTTCTGAAGAAAGGATTTTTGGGTTCTGCCATTTTTGCATCAACAGGTTCCTTTGCCAATGTGTTGCAAAACGATATAGATGAATTAAAATCACTTGACATTATAGGTTTCAATCACATCAATAATACCGAGTCTAAGATAGAGGATAATTTGGTTTTGCACCGTTCTCATACCAGAGGTATAGCAAATCATGGTTGGTTGGAATCTTATCATACGTTCAGTTTTGCGAACTATTATAATCCGGAGCGAATGCATTTTGGTGTATTACGTGTGCTAAATGATGATACAGTACAAGGAGGGATGGGTTTTGGTACTCATCCACACGACAATATGGAGATAATCAGTATCCCTTTGGAGGGTGATTTGGAGCACAAGGACAGTATGGGTAATGTGGCGGTAATAAAAAATGGGGATGTGCAGGTGATGAGTGCCGGAAAAGGGATTACCCATAGTGAATACAATAAACACAAGGATAAGCAAGTAAAATTTCTACAAATATGGCTTATTCCTAACAAACGTGGTGTGACTCCTCGCTACGACCAGCTTTCGCTTAAGCTGAGTGATCGGAAAAATAAGTTACAACAAATCCTATCGCCTTCGCCACATGATGAAGGAGTGTGGATTCATCAAAATGCGTGGTTTCACTTAGGTAGTTTTGATAAGGGTATTAAAACGAATTATCGAGTCAGGGATTCTCGTAATGGGGTGTATGCTTTTGTTATACATGGAGGGTTTACGGTGAATGGCCAAAAGCTTAATACGCGAGATGGATTAGGTATTTGGGATATTTCGCATTTGGATATACAAGCAGACTCTGCTCGGTCAGAAATTCTGTTGATGGATGTGCCTATGACTATCTGATAGTGGTTAGTAGTTTAAAAAGAGAGCTAAAACTTAATATCACAAATACCACTTGTATACTCGTACATAGGGGTGAAGGGCGTAGTGAAGCCTGGCGGCTGCCGCACATGAAAGGCGACGAGGTACGAGGAGGTATCGCAAAGTGCGAGACGGCACCCTGTAGTGGGCGGATAGTGGTATGGAAGTATTCGAATACCAACAGCCCCTATTTATGATCCTTGATTGAATGAGTGTGCTGCTGTGAAAAGTGGTACAAAGTGTATATAGGTGCCATATAAAGGCAAATGGATATACTTCATTGCAGGCGAAAAAAGACTTGTTTGTAGAGGTAGGAGCCAGGATGTGTGTCTCGAATAGATCATGTATATTATGAATAATATAGATGTAGAAAGTACGAAAATATCGAGTTCGGTGAGCTAGTGTGGGGGGGATTTGGCGTAAAAAGTAGTTTTTTTGTTAATATTAGAAAAAAAAACATCTATTTTTACAATTAATTGTTTTAGTATTCAAAAAAATAACATTACCTTTGCACC
>DAIUCL010000100.1:1182-9977 GCA_036846185.1 Chitinophagaceae bacterium | reverse complement strand
AAGTATTAAAGTGCTTTTTTTGAAATGCTAATGATTTTGTCAGTTTAATGAACATATTTTGCAATGAGGCTACTATTTTTTCAAAACAATCAGATCAAAATGAAAATATAGTATAGGCAGGATTTTATTTTTTGTATTGCGGCAACGATTGAAGTGGAAAGCCTATCGAGCTAGATGCCCTGCTTCAAGGAGGAGCGGGGGCGAAGGCACGAAGCCACTGCTTCCGACTATGAAGCAGGAGCATATAGCTCGATAGCTTGGAACGAAAAGCGTGTGCGCCGCCCATTTATTTTTTATTCTTTATGTGCTTCGTTTGTTGGCTTGATCAAGGCTCATTGTCTTTGTATTTGATTACCTTTGCAACCAACAAAATAATACTTGCTGATGCAATTACATACCATCAATACCGGATTATTCAAGCTCGACGGAGGCGCCATGCATGGCGTGGTACCTAAGACTATGTGGAACAAGGTAAACCCCGCCGACGAAAATAATATGTGCTCCTGGGCGATGCGCTGTCTGCTCGTCGAAGATGGCGACAAGCTCATACTAATCGATACCGGAATGGGGCAAAAGCAAGATGAAAAGTTTTTTAGTTACTTTCATCCTCATGGCGAGGATACATTACTTAATTCAATACGGAAAGCAGGCTATTCGCCTAATGATATTACCGATGTGTTTTTAACCCATTTGCATTTTGATCATTGTGGAGGTGCGATTGAGCGTAAGGGGGATGCACTCATTCCCACCTTTGCCCATGCACGATACTGGAGCAATGAGGCTCATTGGCAAACAGCCATCAAACCCAATGCCAGAGAGAAGGCTTCTTTCTTGGCCGAAAATATATTGCCTATACAGCAAAGTGGGCAATTGCACTTTGTCACAATGCAAGAAGGTATCGCATTTAGCGAACATATTCATATCCATTTTGTACAAGGCCATACTGAAGCGATGATGCTTCCGCGTATCCGATATAAGAATACTGAAATTTTGTTTTGTGCCGATCTCATTCCCTCTGCGGCTCATGTGTCTTTGCCTTGGGTGATGGCCTATGATATGCGACCGCTCGATACCTTGAGTGAAAAAGAGCGATTTCTAAAATTGGCCGCCGATGAACAATATGTACTTTTTTTGGAGCATGACTTGCACACCGAAGTATGTACCTTGATGCATACTGACAAGGGCATTCGTATCGGCGAAAAAATGACTTTATCTACTTTGTAAATTCATTTATACCGGTTTTGATTTATAGAGTGGAGTAGGTTCCAAAGGAAGCACTCACTAGGGAGTGCGTACAAAGCTTACGATAGCATTCATCATTGTGGCAGACAAGGGCAGATTCGGATTTGTATAGCTGGCATAGTTGTCTTGTAGTTCATCACTGGCTACTTCGGTGAGGGTATGAGTCATATTGGGTACGGCAACATAGCGAGCATTTTTGGTAGCCTTACTAAGGCGTTCGCCATGGGCTATTGGTACTTGTAAGTCTTTGGTGCCATTGATGATGAGTGTAGGGCTACTTACATTTTTGATAATGGCAGTAGGGTCGTGTCGAAACCACGATATCATGTAAGGTTGCACACTGGGGCGGAGTAACGAAAGTAGCATGGGGTTGTCACATGTAATATGTTTACCCACTTTCAAGCTATCCAGCTTCTTAAAGGTAGAGGCTTCCAATTCACCCAGTTGGCCTTTGAGCTGATCTTTGAGTATTACATCAGCCGGCTGAGAGGCACCGGCGATAGAGATATATTTTTGTTTGGCTTCTACCGCAAGCATAGCCACCAGCGAACCTTCGCTGTGTCCGCATACCACTACTGAGGTGAATCGATCATCCTTTTCGAAAGTGGCTATGATGTTTTTCAAATCATGTACCAAATCGTCAAATCGCATCTCTTCTTCTTTCAGATTTTTGGGTTCGGAAGCGCCTATGCCGCGTTTGTCATAGCGGTAGCTAGCGATACCTTGCATAGCAAGTTGATGAGCCATTTTTTTATAAGCATCAGTACTAAAGCTGGGGCCATTGCAGTTTCTGTCTGTAGGGCCTGAGCCGGCTACAATAATCATCACCGGCATAGGCATGTGAGCATGAGCGGGTATCGTAAGTGTACCTGCCAGCTTCACCGTACCGGAGTTCACCGCAAATTCTAATTCGTCGAAGCCATGAGACATGGCTTGGCTGATGCTCAACACGAATAGCATCAAATACAAAAATGATTTTTTCATCATACGAAAATACAAAAATAGTTTCAAATGAAATGTCAAAAAACTTGAAGTGAAAAGTGAAGGAAAAATAGTGAAAAGTAGTTACCTGTAAAAAAATGGGCTTCCCCCTGCGGGTCGGGCAGGAATTCGTCCGTTAGCTTCGCCAAAAGCAACATTTAGTTGCTTCTAACTTGCTAAAGCTCCTACTCCTCACACTTTTCGGCCGGAGCCTCAAGGGCTGTGGGGTATCCGCTACTATCCCTCACTCGATGCAATGATGCTACTAGCGTATTCTTCCAAATTTTACAAGGGGAAATAGACAGTTGTCCGAAATAACCATCGATGGGTGAGGCGTATAAAATAAAAAAAACCGCACAAGGCGGATTTTTTCGAAAGATATATCGGTAGATATTATTTGTCTGATTCTGGTTTTGCATCTTGCATTGGAGCACTAACTGCTTTTTTCTGGCAGCAAGGTTTGCCGGCAGCAGACTTAGCGCAACCACTTGCAGCAGCAGTCGTAGTACCATCCGCATTGGCTTCGGCTTTCGCTTCACCATCTTTTTTGCAACAAGCTTTACCGCTTGCGCCTTCTTTTTTAGAGCATGAAGCTTCTTTTGAACATGCTTCTTTAGATTTTGCATTTTTCTTATCTGCAAAGGATGTACCTGCTACGAAAAGAGCCAGAGATAAAAAGAGTATTTTTTTCATGTTATAAAATTTAATTGTTTCTACAAATGTACGAAAAATATACTAATTTATACCTCATTGAACATACTTTAACATTTTGCCTATCTTCTATAGTATCTTGCGCCCCTTTGAAAAACGTAACATCTATAGAAAAGGGCTATTGGGCGCTGGCAGCAATATCTTTTTTTTGGGGCACAACTTGGTTTGTCTCTAAGCTCACCATTCAGTACATCCCCCCATTATTGATGACCGGCCTACGCCAGAGCATAGCCGGGGTAGCCATGATTCTATTTTTTGTTGCAAAGGGGAGCTTTAAGTTGCCTCACAAGCGCTTGTTCTTATTTCATACGCTCAACGGTTTCTTGTTGTTTACCTGTAGCAATGGCCTCACCACCTGGGCTATAGAGTATATTCCCTCCTTTTTGGGAGCTCTCATCTCCTGCCTTACACCCTTTGTAATGGTGCTGGTGGGTGCAATTCTCTTTCACGAAAAAATTAAACCTAAAGTATTAGTAGGTATGTTGATAGGCTTTGTCGGTATCGCCATCCTTTTAAGTTCATACCGTAGCGATATAGCAGCAGGAGAGGGGTTTTTGTTTGGTGTTTTACTTACTCTAATAGCCGTTCTTACCTGGACTTCAGGTACTTTTTTGGCAACGCGTAATCGAATCAATACCGACCCCTTTCAGGGTGTAGCGTGGCAAATGCTCATAGGAGGATTATTGTTATTGCTCTCCGCTTTTATTACAAAGCAAGAGGTGCCGCTGGCCAGTATTTCCTGGCAGGGCTGGGGATTATTGCTTTACCTAATCGCTGTGGGGTCCATTTTTTGTTTTATATGCTATATCATAGCGCTTCGTACATTACCTATAAGTTTAGTTACTATTTACGTTTATATTAATCCCATGGTAGCTCTCCTGTTGGGGGTGCTGCTATTGAATGAGCATATTAGCATCACTATTATTCTTGGTGCTGCAATAACCCTTGGTGGTATTTATCTGGTAAAGCGCTATAGTCGCCCCTGACAAAAGTGCATGGATGGGTGGCTATGCCCGAAAAATTGTCGTACCTGTGCAGGTGAATAGCTCCCTCGAACACTTGATTTCTGCAAAAATGACCGATTATGCTAATTGGCACATTTCATGATAGAGAGAGTGCAAACAATATTGTAAACATAAATAAAAACAGATATGGCAAAGAAAACACAAAGTGTCAACATCACCCCACTTCACGACAGGGTCATTGTAAAAGCTGCAGAAGCTGAAACCAAAACAGCCGGAGGGATCATTATTCCTGATACAGCAAAAGAAAAACCACAACGTGGTATCGTCATCGCTGTAGGAGCCGGAAAGAAAGACGAACCAATGACCGTTAAAGCCGGCGATATGGTTCTTTATGGCAAGTATGCCGGAACAGAAATCAATGTAGAAGGAGCAGACTTCCTAATCATGCGCGAGAGCGATATACTGGCAATCGTATAAGCCCAGTCATTTTAAAAAAATACTAATCAAAACACAAAACACAAAAAAGTAAACGAATATGGCAAAACAAATTCATTTCAATATCGATGCACGCAACAAAATGAAAAAAGGCGTGGACACTCTGGCTGATGCCGTGAAAGTAACTCTTGGTCCTAAAGGACGTAATGTAGTAATCGAAAAAAAATTCGGAGCTCCCCAAATTACCAAAGATGGTGTAACCGTAGCTAAAGAAATAGAGCTCGAAGACGCTATCGAAAATATGGGCGCTCAAATGGCTAAAGAAGTAGCTAGCAAAACAGCCGATGCTGCAGGTGACGGTACGACTACAGCTACAGTTCTTGCTCAATCTATCATCTCCGAAGGTCTTAAAAATGTAGCTGCCGGTGCGAATCCTATGGATTTGAAACGTGGTATCGACAAAGCAGTATCTATTGTGGTAGAAAACCTCAAAGCACAAAGTGAAAAAGTAGGAAACGATAACAAAAAAATAGAACAAGTAGCTACTATATCGGCAAATAATGATAACACCGTAGGTAAATTGATAGCGCAAGCTATGGCTAAGGTAGGTAAAGAAGGTGTGATAACCGTAGAAGAAGCTAAAGGTACCGAAACTACAGTAGAAGTAGTAGAAGGTATGCAATTTGACCGTGGTTATTTGTCTCCTTACTTTGTAACGAATAGCGAAAAAATGTTGGCAGAACTAAGCAGCCCACTGATTTTGATCTACGACAAAAAAATCTCTACTATGAAGGATATCCTTCATATACTGGAGAAAGCCGCTCAAACCGGCAGACCTCTTCTTATCATCGCTGAAGACCTCGAAGGTGAAGCATTGGCTACACTTGTGGTTAACAAACTGCGTGGTACTATTAAAGTGGCTGCAGTGAAAGCACCCGGATTTGGAGATCGTCGTAAAGAAATGTTGCAAGATATTGCTGTGCTTACCGGTGGTATTGTCATCAGCGAAGAGCAAGGATACAAATTGGAAAATGCCGATTTGACGTATCTGGGTCAATGCGAAAGCGTCACTATCGACAAGGATAACACAACTATAGTAGGTGGTAAAGGTAAAAAAGCGGATATCACAGCACGCGTCAATCAAATAAAAGCTCAATTGGAAGTAACTACCAGCGACTACGATCGCGAAAAATTACAAGAGCGTTTGGCAAAACTAGCCGGTGGTGTGGCGGTCCTCTATGTAGGTGCAGCTACCGAAGTAGAAATGAAAGAGAAAAAAGACCGAGTAGATGATGCCTTGCATGCTACCCGTGCGGCTGTAGAAGAAGGTATCGTACCTGGTGGTGGTACAGCGTTCATCCGTGCAGTAGAAAGCTTGGCTAAAACTAAAGGTGCCAACGAAGATGAATCTACCGGTGTAGCTATTGTACGCAGAGCTTTGGAAGAGCCATTACGTCAGATTGTTAGCAATGCAGGTTTAGAAGGCTCTATCATAGTGCAAAAAGTAAAAGAAGGAAAAGGAGATTTTGGATTCAATGCTCGTACAGAAGTATATGAAAACCTCTACAAAGCCGGAGTAATCGATCCTACCAAAGTGAGTCGTGTAGCACTTGAAAATGCAGCGTCTATAGCCGGTATGTTGCTCACTACTGAGTGTGTCATCGCTGATAAGCCTGAGCCTAAATCAGCAGCACCAGCTATGCCTCATGGTGGTGGCATGGGTATGGATTATTAATTGAACCAGAATTACACACTCGTTTACAGCACACCAAAGTGGCTGAAATTTATAAATAGACTGCTCTTACAGAGCAGTCTATTTTTTTCGTCAAGTGAAAGATCAGGCTTTGAAAAAGACTATATATAATGTTGGTCGCAGATAGTGTCGGCAGAGGCTATTGTCCCAATGGCGAAGGGAGTAATGATACGAGGTCTTTACTGAATACAGCGGTAGTACAAGCCGCCGGCATACAGTTTTGTCTCCTCGGTCCTCGAGGTGGGAGACTCTGCGGAGACGAAATAGCATTTAGCATTTAACTAAAGTATAAATGCTGATGGTATTAAAGGTGATTTTCTAAATTGGGGCAACCCCAAGTAATGCAAATAGTTCTCTCTTTTCAGTCCCTTCTATTGCATAACTTGGGATAAAGAGTAAACTGATCACTATATCAGACAATAGAATGAATCGTTCGATAAATTAAGATTCAAACTAGTGCATATATGTTGAGAATATGGTAACTTTGTGCAAAACGCATTACCTTGAAAAAGTTCTTTATCCTCGCATTCATTTATACCCTCATTACTTCAACTCATTGTTTAGGACAAGGTGCTGTGTTCAACTGGGTTCAAAACTATACCACTTACATTGATAAAATAGAAGTTGACGCCCTATCTAATATTTACAGTATAGGTGATGGAGCTGTTTCCAAGCGAACATCTTCTGGTAGTTTATTATGGTCAAGAAATATCACCACAATTCAATCGTTTGCCGTCACGCCCAATGGAGATGTCTATATCACAGGCGGGTTTTCTGGTTCAGTAAACTTCAACAGTTGGGGTGCAGGCTATCCGATGACATCTGCAGGTAATACAGATATATATGTAAGTAAGCTCAATACCAATGGTGATTTTGTATGGGCGCAACGGATAGGAGATGTGGGTGCGGATTTAGCTACTCAAATTTCGTTGGATACACTTGGTCATATCTACCTTACAGGAAATTTTACAGGTAGTGTGGATTTTGATCCGGGGCCAAGCACAGATATATTAAGTAATGGTACAGATTTTATCTTAAAACTAGATACATCAGGGAATTATGTGTGGGCTAAAGAACTGAACTTTATTGCTACACAAAATATTAATCTTCCTAATGGGATAAAACTTTCAGCAGCATCTAAAGATGGATATCTTTATTGTGTAGGTAGAGCTGGGCAAAGTATTGATCTCAACCCGGGCGTAGGAGTAAATATTGCACCATATTCTGATAATAATTTTATTCTACAACTAGGTCCAAATGGAAGTTATATTAATTCATCTTCAACGGATATAGACGGATGGTATCCTCCTGATAATATTGGTATAGCGGTTGACAACCAAAATAATTTGATTTACTCTCAGTCTGAAGGAAGTGGTAATGGAAATATCCATACTACAAGACTATACAAGTTAAATAGCTCGTTGAGTTCTATTGGTTTCACTAGTTTTTCAACAATAGGAACTGCAGCTGCCTTTTGCTCCATTCATGATATTGCTATTGATGTTCAAAATAATATCTACGTTACAGGTTATTTCAATGATAATATCACCATTGGATCAGACTATTATAAAAGTGGATATGGATATGATCCATTTATCGCAAGCCTTGAGCATTTAAATTCAACTTTTTTAGTCCGGTTAAGTCCTTTTTTGCAAGTGGATTGGACAAGGATCTATACGAAATCAGCTCCGTCGAATGTATGGTTATATGGCAGTTGCTTTGGGAAAAGTTTGGCTGTTGGCAATAATGGTTGCATATATAGTACAGGAGTATACAGTGGCGATGTAAATTTCAATACGTTCAATGCCCCCTATGATATGTCATCTGCTAATGGAAACACATACATAAATAGCATATGCAATACTATTTGCAATTCATCACCTCCCACTACTATCAATGACACTATCTTGTGTCTTACTTCTATTAATGGACAATTGGTTTATAATAGTGGGGTATATACTGCAAACTATGTCAATGTTGGTGGGTGTGATAGTATAGTTACCATTAATTTGACTGTTAAACAAGGCCCAGACACATTATACGCCAATGCATGCACTTCCTATACCTACAATAATCAAGTATATACCCAATCGGGTATCTATTCTTTCCCTAATCCTGTATTCCCTATGGGGTGTGATAGCAGTACAGTGCTTAATCTTACTATCGGCAATACCATAAATGATACGCTAAACGTCTTAGCCTGCGATTCAATTACAATTGCCGGAATTACTTATAATATATCTGGCCAATACAATCAGTTGATTAATAATCCTATTGGTTGTGATACAAACTTAACCATAAATCTCACTTTCAATCAATCCCAATTCGACACCACTTATGCTACCTCTTGTATCAATTTTACATTCAATGGAATCATGTACAATACCTCCGGTGTGTTCTATCAGTATTATGTAGCGGCAAATCAATGTGATAGTATTGTAGTATTGCACTTAACTCTTTTGCAACCTTCCAGCTCTTCCATAGTTCAAACATCTTGCGATAGTCTCTCTATTAATGGAATCACCTATACCAACAGTGGATTGTATACCCAAACATTTACCAACGCAGTGGGTTGCGATAGCACACTTTATCTTTACCTTACTATTAATCCAAGTACAACAATAAATATTGTAGATACTGCTTGTATCAATTATACATTCAATGGAATCATGTACAATACCTCCGGTGTGTTCTATCAGTATTATGTA
>DAIUCL010000100.1:0-1082 GCA_036846185.1 Chitinophagaceae bacterium | reverse complement strand
ATTAATGGAATCACCTATACCAACAGTGGATTGTATACCCAAACATTTACCAACGTAGTGGGTTGCGATAGCACACTTTATCTTTACCTTACTATTAATCAAAGTACAACAGTAAATATTGTAGACACTGCTTGTCAAAGTTATACTTACAATGGGGTTACGTACAACACATCCGGCATCTACTATGACACCATTCAAGTCTTGAATGGTTGTGATACCTTGGTTACCTTAGATTTAACCATTTACCAAAATCCATTGCTTAACGTGTTTCCTTTTACCGATACAACTTTATGCATTGGTACTTCATATATGTTGTATGCTGATACAAATTTTGTTTCCAATCAATGGACTTTAAATGGCAATGTTGTTTCATACAATGATAGTTTATTGGTAAATTCAAATGGTACATATATTCTAACTTGTGTAGATACAAATGGATGCTATGCAAGCGATACCCTCAACATTATAATGATGCCTGCTCCGCAGCCTATTATTGTACAAAATGGATTTTTGTTAACTTGTACCAATGTAGATAGTGTAAGTTATCAATGGTTTTTGAACAACAATGCCATAGGTACAAATGATAGTACATTTACACTGACTCAAAATGGAACTTATGTCGTTTTCACAACAGACAGTAGTGGTTGTATAGGGATAGATACTTTAATAGTAACCGGAGTTGGGATGGATACTTATGCATTGAATAACCTAATTCAATTTTATCCAAATCCTACAACGAGTCTTATAACCATACAATCTGCTATACCGTTGACAGATGCAATCCTAAGATTATATGACATGACAGGAGCTTTGCTCCAAGAGAGATTTGATCAACATGGATCTAAATTTCAATTGAACTTAGCTCCTTATGCCAGTGGGCTTTATCAAATAGAAATCGTAAGCCAAGGTGTTCGATACCGAAGTAAAGTGAGAAAGGAATAGTCATAATTATTATTGAATGCAATGTGTAATTTTTGCACTTTTATATCATGAAAAATAGTATACTAACCATATGATCCCACTGTTCAGTGGATAATAAAGCCTAAAGTGAGCCACCCAATAAGCGGTATAGTATACCACTT
>DAIUCL010000099.1:0-10087 GCA_036846185.1 Chitinophagaceae bacterium | reverse complement strand
TTTTACGAAATTTATAGTGGGTGGAAAATCGCTTTAGATGTGGGTACACGGTAGGTCCCCTACGGAGTCCGCGTTGCTCCCGTCGCGCCTGGGGGGCGCGACCTCCTCGTGCCTCGTCGTCCTGCGGGCACGGCAGCCTCTCAGCGATTAATGTCTATCGGCGGTCTGTATCTTGATGTAGCGAGTAAGCGATGATATGCGAATGTTATCATGTCTCCTTCGGAATGCACTTCAATATCGGCATTCGTGGCACAAAACGTACCGTAATCAATGAAGCTCCATAGAGTTTCTGCCGATGAGATAGTAGCCCCGATAGGTGCGCAAAGCACGCAAGGGGCGAAGGGTACAGGGGCAAGGAGTGGCAGAGCGGCGGCACAGAGCTACTGCCACGACTATGCCACTGGCCATGAGCCACGCGGACTTGGAGCATCTAGCGGGACTGTCGATGATGAGAGTGAGGCGGCCTGGCTTCATACAATAGATATGCGTGGTGTTCGTTATAAATGTAGTAAGTTTGGAGTGCAAAAAATGTGGATTCATAGTGCTAAAACGATATAATAACTGGCGAACGTGGATGGTGCTACTGGCTGTGTTGATAGCAGTAGGAGCGGTGTATTTTGCCAATATGCTTACACGCAGGTTGGCGGAGGAGGAGAAGAAAAAGGTAGAACTAATCCGTCAGGCATTGGAAGTGGCAGTACAGCAAACGGATGAGTTTCCGCTTTTGGCATTTACGATTATCCATTCGAACGAAACGATTCCACTCATCAATACGGATGATAAGGATAGTATTATCAATTTTAATAATATTGATACCATGCTTAGTGGTCAATTCAGAACTATTGATGAATTGCTGAAGAGTAAGCTCGCGGAGTTGAAGGCATTGCATGATCCGGTAGAAATCAATATCGATGAGCAGCAGAAGCAGTATGTGTATTATGGAGAAAGTGAGTTGCTCAAACAATTGCGTTATTATCCATATGTGTTGTTGTTGATATTATTTTTATTTCTGATTTTGGTAGTGACATATGTGAGCTCGTCGAATCGCTATATGCAGGATAAAGTGTGGGTGGGTATGAGTAAAGAGACGGCTCACCAGCTAGGAACACCGCTGACTTCTTTGGTGGCTTGGATAGAGTATTTGGAAGAAAAGGGAGGGGAGATGCAGGTGCTGGGTGAGATGAAGAAGGATGTGGAGCGGCTTCAATTGATTGCAGATCGTTTTTCGAAGATTGGGAGTGTACCGGTATTGGAAGAAGCTCAGTTGCTTCAGCATTTGGAGGTCATTATAGAGTATATGCAGCGTAGGGCATCCAAGCAAATCACCTTTGGGTTGGTATCCAATAAAGAGGAAGTCATTGTGCTGATATCCGCACCACTTTTTCAGTGGGTGATTGAAAATTTGATACGTAATGCATTGGATGCAATGGATGGAAAGGGGCGAATAGATATCAAAATACAAGATGAGGTAATGCAGACCATTATTGATGTGAGCGATACAGGAAAGGGTATCCCTTCGGGGCAAATCAAGAAGGTGTTTCAGCCTGGTTTTTCTACCAAAAAGCGAGGGTGGGGGTTAGGTTTATCCTTGTCAAAGCGAATCATTAATGAGTATCATCATGGGGAGATTTTTGTAAAAAAATCTGAGTTGGGAAAAGGTACTACCTTTAGAATAATACTCAAAAGATAGGAAGATAGGGGTGGTGGCTATGGGGTTTTGTTCTTTCTTTGCCGAAGTACCAGTGAGCTTACAAATAAGATGATGGCTAGGGCACTCATTAAAAGTCCCATAAGCATAAATACATTGCCATACTTGTAGTGTTGCAACTTAAACATAGCTCCTGCAAAAACCAATATTTGTCCTATTGCAATGAGAGTGATAGGGACTATAAGTTTATTGAATTTCATATTATAGTATTTATGGATATGGTGAAAACTTTGCCTGACAAGTTATCAAATATACGGTATTTTTGTAATCCATAAAAATAATCCATTGGCAATATTAGGAAGTTTGATCAGTCGCTCATTGCGCATTCGTAAGAAGTTTGCTATCCGAAATGGCACCCCTCGTTCGTATCAGATGCAGGTGCTTCAACGATTATTGAAAACAGCCAAGTCTACACAATTTGGTAAGCATTATGGCTTTTCGGATATGCTCAACGATGAGAGTTTTTATGCGGAATTCAAAAAGCGAGTTCCTTTTCATAATTACAATCAGATGTATAGTCGATGGTGGAAATTTTGTCATGAAGGAGAGCGAAATGTGTGCTGGCCGGGTAAGGTGAAGTATTTTGCGTTGAGCTCGGGTACATCAGAGAGTGCCAGTAAGCATATACCGGTCACACAGGACATGATAAAGTCTGTAAAACGAGCCGGATTTAAGCAGTTTTATTCGATGCAAAATTTTGATTTGCCGGATAATGTATTTGAGAAAGGAATACTGATGCTTGGGGGGACCACCTCACTGTTTGAACATGGCGATTATTATGAAGGTGATATGAGTGGCATTAGCGCTAAAAATATGCCAAAGTGGTTGTCATTTTTGTTTTACAAGCCCGGTCGAAGTATTTCCAAACGCAAGCGATGGGAAGATCGAATCAAGCTCATTGTGCGTAAGGCCCCCTCTTGGAATGTGGGTACGGTATGTGGTGTGCCGGCATGGGTATTGATTGTATTTGAAGAAATTATCAAGTATCATAAGCTGAAAACGATACATGATATCTGGCCCAATCTGAGTTTGTATATTCATGGAGGAGTATCCTTTGAGCCCTATCGCGAAAATTTCAAAAAGCTACTCGGGCGTCCTATAACTTTTATTGAGACCTATATGGCATCAGAAGGTTCATTTGGATTTCAAGCCCGCCCTAATACACCGGGAATAAAATTTATTTTGAATAATGCTATATTCTATGAATTTGTACCATTCAATTCGGATCACTTTACCGATGATGGTGAAATAAAGCAAGAGGCTACATCGTATATGATACATGAGGTAGTGGAAGATAAAGAGTATGCAGTAGTATTGTCTACCTGTGCGGGAGCATGGCGATATGTGATAGGTGATGTGATTCGCTTTACTTCTGTCAAAGAAAGTGAGTTTGTGATTGTAGGTCGAACTAAGCAGTTTTTGAGCTTGTGTGGAGAACACTTGAGTGTAGATAATATGAATAAAGCAATAGATGAGATGCAGCGAAGTCTGCAAATCAATGTGAAAGAGTTTGCGGTGGCGGGATTTATGCATGATGGATTGTTTGCACATAAGTGGTATATCGGCTGCGATGAGCGAGTAGATAATCCGCAAGAAATGTTGGATACTATTGACTCTATCTTGAATCGAATCAATGATGACTATGCGGTAGAAAGACAGTCTGCTTTGCCTCATTTATTTATCGAAATCCTTCCCTCAGAGGTGTTTATTGACTTTTTGCATGCGACCGGAAAATTTGGTGCGATGAATAAGTTTCCCCGTGTTTTGAAAAATAAACAATTGGATGAGTGGCAGAAATTCTTACAAGGTGTGGGCGTAAAGAGCTGAAATGTCTAAATATTATGACAGTACTTCTAACCACACTTAATGCAAAATATATTCATACTAACCTGGCTATACGTTTGTTGTATCAGCTCAATAAGAGTTATGAAGGCTTGGCGTGGAGAGAGTTTACCATCAAAGAAAATCCTGATGATATAGCCTCTATTTGTGCTAGCTATCATGTAGTGGCATTCAGCTGTTATATATGGAATATTCGGCAAACTCTGATTGTATGTGAACGGATTAAATCACTCAATCCATCGGTGAAGATCATACTAGGAGGGCCGGAAGTAAGTTATGAATATGAGCCAATCATTATTCAACCTTATGTAGATGCTATTGTAGTGGGAGAGGGTGAAATTCCATTTCGAAATTTTTTGATCACAGGAAGTGAAAAACAAAAAGGTATTGTTTACAAAGAAAATAATCAAATCAACTATATACCTAATGATACTTTATTTGATTTGAGCGAATTGGAAACTATCAATCCTTATCAAGATGATGATATAGAATCGTTAAAACCACGTGTACTATATGTAGAAACATCGAGAGGATGTCCTTATAAATGTGAATTTTGTTTAGCTAGTCTGGATAATAAGGTTCGGTATTTGTCAACAGGGCGAATCAAGCAAAATCTTCTTTTTTTGATGCAGCATGGTCGTACCATCAAATTTCTGGACAGGACATTTAATGTAAAGAAAGATTTTACGATAGAGGTGTTCAAATTTATACTCGAACATCACAGCGTTGGTAACATTTTTCAATTTGAAATTACAGCAGATATATTACATCCGGATATCATCACATTTATTAGAGAGCATGTAAAGTATGGCTTGTTTCGATTTGAAATAGGAATTCAGACGGTCAATCAAACAGCCAACTTGGCCGTTAGTAGAAAACAAAACTTTCAAAAGACAGCTGCTGTGATTCAAGCTGTGAGACCATATATTGAAATGCATTTGGATCTGATCGTAGGCTTACCTTTCGACTATTGGGATGATATCAAGCATAGTATAGAAGAAGTGTTTAGCTTATATCCACCTGAATTGCAGCTAGGCTTTTTGAAATTTTTGAAAGGAACACCCATGCGTTCAAAAACTGCAGAGCATGGATATGAGTATGATGCGGAAGCACCTTATCAAATAATACGTAGTCATTACCTTTCAAATGAGGAATTAGAAAAGATAGAGACGCTAGAATTTGCATTGGAAGTGTATTGGAACAAAAAGCGTTTGGTGAATACATTGATGTATATATCGTCTAAGGATGGGGTGTTTGATTTCTTGCTTGGCTTAGGTACTTACTTTAAGCAAATGAAAAATACTTTAGTTTATACCTTATTGGATATATATGATGTAGCTCATCAATATATCGAAAAATATTATGCGGACGATAAGGTAATGATACAATTATTTGCATTGGATTACTATTTGCAGTACAAGATAAAACCTAAAGTGTTTGTGATGCAAGAGCCGCCAAAGAAAGAAAAATTTGCATGGTTGGATTCACAAAAACTGATTCACCAACAGTATCGTTATGTGGTATTAGATATTGATTTTGACTGGCAGTATTGGATGAAAAGTCATCAAATCAAATTCAATTCTCAACGAGTAGCTATTCAGTATAATGGTATTCAAAAGGCAGAGATGATAAGTATTACTTAATGCAGAATTGAATTATTTTTTTCTAAAGTTCTGTTGGATGGACCCTGTAATGTATAAGTCACCGATTCGGTACTGGATAAGTTTCATGGCATCTTGCTCATATTCGAGCAAATGGGGTTGTGGGAATAAGTGAAGTGGGTAAATGCGTACCCCCATTTGAATCGATACATTTCGCTTATCTTCACGATAAGTGGTATTTATCAATATTGTGCCTAGTTCTAAGAATGGTCTGAAACGATTTACGTTGAGTGTCGTATCTGCTACATTGTAAAATATAACTTTGTTGGGACCTCCATACAAATAAGAATCGTATGATTTGCTATTGAGAGCCACGCCTAAGCTGATATGAGGCATATGTGTTATGAAGCGACTTTCTAATTTGAAACCGGTGCGGAATCGAATCCATTTCTCATTGTATCGAGCACCTAGTTTCACACCTGTAGGATATTGGTGCATAGGTAAATAGCGGGGCGATATTCCGATACTCATGCCACCCCAAAAAAGGTTATCACTCATTTTCGTATAATCCAATGCAAATAGAGGTAGAAAGTGTGAGCTGAAATCAGGAGATTGGGGAATAACACTTTTATATAAGGTTTGATTCAATCCAAGATGAAATGCGAGTGCATGTGTAATTTCATCTTGCGATTTAGCACTTTGCCCTGCAAATAACAAGATTCCAAGTATGTAGAATGTTAGTTTGTAGTACATAAGATTATTTTACTTGTTGCCCATTGGTAGCACTGGTATCGGGATTGATAAATACGAGTTTGCCTTGCTCATTTTCGCCCATGAGTATCATGCCATTGCTTTCGATACCACGCATTTTTCGTGGAGCCAAATTGGCGACAACTGTCACTTGTTTTCCGATAATTTCTTCGGGAGTGAAATGCAATGCTATGCCGCTTACTACGGTGCGATGTTCGAAACCAAGGTCGATAGTCAGTTTGAGTAGTTTGTCGGCTTTAGCTACTTTTTCGGCAGCAAGTATGGTACCACTTCGCAAGTCAATTTTGTCAAATTCTTCAAAGGTGATAGTGTCTTTGATAGGAGCAATACTATTATTCGTTTCGTGAGCAGTGTTTGATACAGGTATATTCGATTCCTTTTTATTGGAAAGTAGTTTCTCTTTTTGAGCTGCGATTTCAGCGTCCTCTACTTTTTGAAACAATAATTGTGGCGGATTCAAGGGATACCCTTTATTGAGTAGTTTTAAGCTTCCGCCATTTTTCCATTCCAGCATTCTGTCTACCACTTTCATCATGGTACAAAGTTTTTTGGCAGTATGAGGTAAAAAAGGGTTGCAGAATATGGCAAGATTGGCACATAGTTGTAGGGACATATGCAAGCAATTGTCAATGAGAGCTTGTTGATCTCCTTTCTTCCATGGTTCTTTCTCTTGCAGATATTTATTGCCTTCTCTAGCCAGATCGATGACAGCGAAGAGTCCTTCTCTGAATTTATAGTTTTCTATACAATGTTCTATTTGTTTTTTTGTATCAAGGATTTTTTGCAACAGGGCATCATCTGCATCATCTTTCAAGTCCAAATGGAAGGGGGGGACTTTGCCTCCGCATAATTTGTGCATAAGTACAAATGCACGGTTTACAAAATTTCCAAAGACTGCCACCAATTCATTATTGATTCTGTCTTGAAAATCTTTCCAGGTAAAATCATTGTCTTTAGTTTCGGGGGCATTGGCCGTAAGTACATATCTGAGTTCATCTTGTCGTCCGGCGAAGTCTTTGAGGTATTCATCCACCCATACAGCCCAGTTGCGACTGGTACTCACCTTTTCGCCTTCTATATTCAGAAATTCATTGGCAGGCACATTGTCTGGCAATACGAATCCGCCATGAGCTTTGAGCATGGCCGGGAAAATGATGCAGTGAAATACGATATTGTCTTTGCCTAAAAAATGAACTAATTTGGTATCCTCCTGGCACCAATAATCACTCCACTGTGCCGTCAGTTCTTTGGTGGCAGATATATAGCCTATGGGTGCGTCGAACCATACATAGAGTACTTTGCCTTCAGCATCCGGCAAGGGTACAGATACGCCCCAGTGGCTATCTCTGGTCATAGCTCTAGGCTGAAGACCACTGTCAAGCCAACTTTTGCATTGTCCGTACACATTATTTTTCCATTCTTTATGATCTTCGAGTATCCATTGTTTTAGCCAGGCTTCATAATTCTGTAAGGGCAAATACCAATGTTTTGTTTTTTTGCGTACCGGTATAGAGTCACTCAGAGCACTGCGAGGATTTATAAGCTCTTCGGGGCTCAGCGTGGAGCCACATTTTTCGCACTGATCGCCATAGGCATTTTCATTGGCACATTTGGGGCAGGTGCCCATGATGTATCGGTCTGCCAAAAACATTTTTTTGTCCTCATCAAAATACTGTTCGCTTTCTTTCTCTTCAAATAAGCCCTTTTCGTAAATCGTCTTAAAAAAAGCTTGTGAAGTTTCATGATGTGTAGGGTTGGAGGTGCGCGAAAAAATATCAAAGGAAATACCCATTTCTTTCAAGCTTTCATGAATATTTTTATGGAATTTATCAACGATTTCCTGTGGGGTCACTCCTTCTTTCATCGCTCTGATGGTTATGGGTACACCATGTTCGTCCGATCCGCAAATGAATTTGACATCATGCCCACAGGCACGAAGATAGCGAGCATAGATATCAGCGGGTAAAAAATTGCCGGCCAAATGGCCAATATGTACAGGCCCATTAGCATAGGGTAGGGCTGCTGTTAATAAGTGTCTTTTATAGTCCATGTATAATCTTGGAGTAATCTGATGAGTTATTGAGGAGTATCGCTGGTATTTTTTTTGAAATAGGACTGATATACCGACATTCCTAAGCGAAATGCGCCATATACTACCATGAAAACGGGTAATGCTTTGCCGGATTCTGGTCGCTTCAATAATACAAATATACCGAGAGCCAAAAGTAATGCTCCGGTAAAGATGCCGAGCTTATTGGTCCATGCATATTTAGGGGGTTGTTGTTCCATAGCTAAAGTTTTTTAGTGCTCTACTGTGCACATTCTTATATTTGGGCAAAGTTAAACTATGCATTCCAATATGAGCATATTCCCTCCGTATTTAAAAACAGGAGACAAAGTTGGCATTACCTGCCCCGCGGGAGCTGTATCGGACTCGGATATACAATATATGGTAGAGCAATGGAGGCAATGGGGTTTTGAGGTATTGCTGGGAGAAACGGTGGGTACTTCGTATTACAAATTTTCGGCACCCGACGAGCAGCGCTTGCAGGATCTACAACGAATGCTCGACGATGACTCAATCAAAGCCATCTTGTTTGGTCGCGGAGGTTATGGTATGGTTAGGATTATTGATCGCTTGGATTTTAGTCGATTTGTACAGCATCCTAAGTGGCTCGTAGGCTACTCGGATATTACATGCCTACATAGCCATGTGCAGAGGCACTATGGTATAGCTACCTTACATGCACATATGCAGGCTGGATATAAGCCCGAAGAGCAACACGAGGAGTCGACCCACTCTCTGTTGGCAAGCCTGATGGGTGAGCCAATTCGCTATCAAATACCTTTGCATATACTGAATCGAATCGGACATACACAGGGGCATATGGTGGGTGGTAATCTGGCTTTGCTTTCGGACCTTTGCGGTACCAATAGTGATATCCACACGGATGGTAAAATATTGTTTATAGAAGATATCAGTGAGTATAAGTACAATATAGATCGGATGCTATGGCAGCTGAAGAAGTCCGATAAGCTATGTCGGCTGGCAGGTTTACTTGTTGGTTCATTTACCGATACAATGGATAATGAGGTGCCTTTTGGTATGAGTGAGTACGAAATGGTGTATGAAAAGGTAGCACCGTATAGCTATCCTGTGTGTTTTGGGTTTCCGGTGGGGCATCAGTCGCACAATTTGGCATTGGTGTGTGGCGTCAAGTATCAACTCGATGTGCGGGACGATGGAGTAAGTTTGCAAATCGTGGAATAGTTAATTATTGGGAGCGCATCGACAGAAAGTTTGTTCATCGACAGTCTCGCTTTACGCTTCGCCCACCATGGTGAATGGTGGTACGAGGATGCTGGCTGATAGGGTGGGCTTCACTGCAATCGAGGCTAGTGCTCATCGTCTGAAATGCTATGTAGCATAGAGCATGGTTGTAAAGAAGTCGAGCTGTAACGTGTAGCTGATGTCATCATAAGTCGGTACGGGTGGTTTGAAGATGAACATAGAAGATGCCGATGAGCGTTAGCCCCGATGGAGGCGGTATGCTCTTGAGAGCAACGAAAGAGCATAGGAGCTGACAGCGGGACATAGTTGAATATGCAGTGTCGATGAGCTCCAAAAAAAAATTATGATTTAGAACAAGTGCCATGCATTAGGATTTAGCTCTTTTTTTTAGCTCGATCAAGAGCAGTGTGGCGCAAATCATGAAGGGTAGGGTGGAGAGGCTAATGTAGAGATTTTGACTAAATATGCCAATGATCAGCATGAAAGTGAGCAGTAGCGCTAAGCCTAAAGTACCTGTGATGAGTAGTACTTTGGATGGTATTTTTTGAAATAATGAAACGATCAAAACAATTTGCCCTAGCACGGGTAGTAGTATGAATGGATGAAGGGCAGTGAGGGGATTTGTCCATGCTTTTTTGATTAATTCAGCTTCGGCTTCGTATAAAAATGACGAATTGTTTTGTCCCCATTGCAAATACCCGAGTAGTGAGCTGATGATGACAAATAGCGTGTATCGTTTTAATTTCATAGATTTTTGGTTTGTAAAAGTACGATGAATTCTATTGTAAGTCTATACAGGTACTGCTGCAAATAGAGGTGTTAGAATTTAATTTATGATTTGATATTTATGAGAGTATAGGCTTTGTCTTTACT
>DAIUCL010000098.1:0-10173 GCA_036846185.1 Chitinophagaceae bacterium | reverse complement strand
GCTTCAAATATACTTATATTCGTCATTACAAAGACTTCTACTATTAAATAATTCCATCACTCTTATCTAATAATCACCTATTCGATGTAAACTTTTGATAAATATATCAGAATTCAGTTCGAAGCTAAATACATTTTTGTACTTTTATCAACGATGAAATATTTATTTACATTACTATGCATCTTTTATTGCAAGATAAGTTGTTTAGCCACAGACTTTACTGGCATATACCAATATAGCAAAGGCATAAATAAAGCAACCGGACAAATATATTTATTTCAAGTTAAGTCCGACACACTATTTTTTATAATACAAACGCTATCTGGTGCTCCCGATTACCATAGTAACTCTATCAAAGGATTTGCCAAAATTGATTCCAACAAAGCAGATTATTTCAACAATAAAAACTGTCACATACATTTTGACTTATCCCAATCCACACTCAAAGTAAGTGAAGATACTATATGTAAGTCAGAGTTCACAAGTAACGGCCTCTACAAAAAAATGCCTCAAAAAATGAAAAAGAGTCCGATGATGATGAGTGATTTTACAGAAAAACCAGTAAAACCACCTAAAGACAGTATGCTGTTTTATTCGGTTCCTCACAAAAACTCTGATTCTAAATGGGTTCATTGCAAAGAAGGCCAATTAAAAATTATCGATGAATTCCAATCTTACTTCTTAGTTGAACACAAAAGTTATAAAGATGATTTTTTGTGGATACCTAAACACAAGTTATTTCCAAACAAAAAATGAAATCATTATTACTTTCTATTACTAAATACTTATTGCTTCCATTGGCTTTGATCTATGGCATTGTAGTATGGTTCAGAAATAAATTATATGACTGGAATATATTTGACTCTATTGAATTTGATATACCGGTAATAAGTGTAGGAAATATCACTGTAGGCGGCACAGGCAAAACACCACACATTGAATACCTGATAGAACTTTTAAGCCCTTTGTATCATGTTTCTACATTAAGCAGAGGTTATCGTAGACGTAGTAGAGGATTTAGAATTGCTGATATTCATAGTAATGCTTACGATATTGGCGATGAGCCTTTTCAATACAAATCCAAGTACCCTCATATAGATGTTTGTGTTGCAGAAGAGAGAATGACCGCTATACCGCAACTTTTACAACTAAAAAATTATATCCAAGTCGTACTACTCGATGATGCCTTTCAACACAGAACTGTTCGACCAGGCTTATCCATACTCCTTACCGACTATACAAGACTCTATACCAAAGACTATATAATGCCATTTGGTCTATTAAGAGAAAGTAGAAAAGCAGCTCAAAGAGCCGATATTATCATTATCACTAAATGTCCTGATCAAATCACTATTGAAGAAAAAAATAATCTAACAAAAGCAATACAACTTTCAAACAATCAACACCTCTTTTTTTCGAAAATAGTATACAAACAACTTTATCCGCTCACCCCATTTGTTCATAGTATATCCAAAAACACATACATATTACTCGTCACAGGTATCGCACATGCTTCTAATCTAATATCTTATATCAAAAGCAGACACATCTCAGTACACCACTTATCTTACAAAGATCATCACTATTACAACCTCGATGATTTGGAAGAAATACAAATAGCATTCAACAATATAAAAACGGTTGATAAAATCATCATAACAACCGAAAAAGATGCATCAAGACTGATGTTATTAAAAAATAAAATCATAGAGTCAAAACTCCCTTTTTACGCACAAGCAATTGGTACTGAAATACTTTTTGATGAAAAATATTCTTTTGATAGTTTAATCAACGAATATGTGATAAAATACTACCCAAAAGAAGTGGAAGTAGAAGAATAAAAACAAACAACAAAAATGAAACACAAAAAAAATAGCAAACATACCAAAAAAGAATATTCTCCAGCAGTAAAAGGCACACTCGAAATAGCTCGACATGGCATGGGATATGTTATAGTTCCTAATATGAGCATAGACATCATCGTTCGAAAAGAAAACTTAAAATCCGCTATGCATGGAGATACGGTCGAAGTTAACATATTCAAAATTAATCCTACCTCAAAAAGACCCGAAGGAGTCATAAGCAAAATAGTAAAACGTGGGCAAACAGAATTGATAGGAACGGTACAATTAGCCGGCAAATATGCATTTGTTATTCCAGACAACAAGAGTTTCACTAAAGACATATTCGTAAATGAAAAAAGAGCAAAAGGACTCACAGATGGAGACAGAGTAATCGTAAAAATTATAGACTGGAATGAAAAAATGAAAAATCCCGAAGGAGAAATTACAGACAAGCTGAGTAGCGAACGCACCAATGAGATCGCCATGAAACAAATAGTTCTGCAACAAGGTTTTTCACTTGATTTCCCGGGCAATGTTCTAGATGAACTCCATAAAATCCCCTCTACCATTAGCCCAGCCGATATTGACCAGCGATTAGATTTAAGAGACACCCTCACCCTTACCATCGACCCTCACGATGCGAAAGACTTTGATGACGCCATTTCTATACGCTACCTCGAGGATGACGAATACGAAATTGGCGTTCATATTGCAGATGTTAGTCACTATGTCAAACCCGGAACAGCTCTCGACCAAGAAGCATACAAAAGAGCAACCTCTGTCTATTTACCTGATCGAGTCATACCGATGTTACCCGAAAAAATCTCTAATGAACTTTGCTCTCTTCGCCCCCTCGAAGACAAACTCACTTTTTCTGTTCTATTCGTTATGAACAAAAAAGCAGAAGTCAAAAAAACATGGATCGGAAAAACGATTATTCACTCCAATCACCGATTTACCTACGAAGAAGCACAACTCATTATTGAAGGTGAAGAAGGCCCCTTTCAGCATGAGATTAGGATCCTAAACAAACTTTCTCAAAAATTACGTAAAAAGAAATTCAAAGCAGGTGCAATAAACTTTTCAAGTGAAGAAGCACGATTTATACTCGATGAACATGGAATACCCACTGAGGTTCTCATCAAAGAAAATAATGAATCCCATCAACTCATAGAAGAACTAATGCTTCTTGCCAATAAAACGATTGCTGAATTCATTGCCAAAAAGAAATTACAGAATAAAGCGATCCCATTTCCTTATCGAATACACGACACCCCCGACATAGAAAAATTAAAGCCCTATGCAGAATTTGCATACAAATTTGGGTACAAATTTGACCTAAGCTCTCCCGACAGCATTTCCAAATCATTCAATAAGATGATCGAAAAATCTTCCAAAAAACCAGAAGATAGCGTACTCCACACACTCGGCATTCGAACGATGGCCAAAGCCGTCTACTCACCAGAAAATATCGGGCACTACGGATTAGCATTTGATTATTACTGCCATTTCACATCACCCATAAGACGTTACCCTGACGTTCTCGTTCATAGAATTCTCTACGATATATTAGAACTAAATCAAAAAGCAAAACCCATTGAACAAATGGAAGAATTCTGCAACCACTGTAGCGAACGAGAACGCAAAGCAATGGAAGCAGAACGAGAAGGTCACAAATACAAACAAGTAGAGTTTATGCGAAAATTCATTGGAGAAGAATTCGATGCCATCATAAGTGGTGTTTCCAACTTTGGATTTTGGGCTCAAACTACATCTCATCGTTGCGAAGGTTTTATTTCTCTTTTCAATCTCGACAAAGTAGATGAATTTTCGTACAGCGATGAAGAATACGCCCTTATTGGAAAAAGAACAAAACAAAAATTCCAAATAGGAAAAAAAGTAAAAATAAAAGTCATATCAGCATCTCTGGAAAAAAGACAAATTGATTTTGACTTGATAAACTGATTTCAGAATCCTGTCAGGTACCAGTCTAGCAAATCAGTACTAAATTGACACACATACTCAACTAATGAAAGGCTTGAAAGAAATAGCAATATACAAACATAAAATACTTTTTTTCAGTATCAGTCTTTTGTTGATTTCAAGTCATTTTCCATTTCTCATTGCCGACCCGGACATCGACATGACCATGGGAAGTAGAGGACCCTGGACCGACGAAGGGCTTTATGCTAGTCAAATAAGAAACTACCTCTTAACCGGTAATTTCGATATCGCAGAATGCGACAATTTCCTCAAAACCCCTCTACTTTCTCTCTATTGGCTACTACTTTTTAGCTTATTTGGCGCGAAACTCTTTATCGCGCGATTTGGCATTACAATTCTTACCTATATAATGCTATTATTAATTTATCGTTTATTTTCTAATAGCATATTTCCACTGTTTTTTTTGCTTTCTACTTATACGATTTCCACTGTTCATCAACACAGCCATTTTGCCATGGCAGAAGTTGCAAGCTCATTATTTATTGTACTCTCAGGACTGCTCTTATCGTCCTATATAGCAAAACAGAAACCCCAATGGATTCCACTTTCAATTCTATGCATCGGTGCTTCTATTGGCTTCAAAGTTCAATTCATATATGTTGCTATATTACCTTTTTTGTCTATTCGTATTTTTCATATTTTACACAACAATTATCAACTACCAATCAAAAAAATACTAGCATACACTATCCTACTTCTGCTCATGTATCTAACACTTCTTTACCTTCCTTTTATTGACACATGGCAATCAATTTCTCAAAATCAGTCTGGAGGAATAGAACTTCACCAAATCAATTTAGAAACCATAAAACACAATATCATAAAAGTTTTTCTATTAAAAAGAAACAGATTTATTACAATAGTCTTTTTATTAAGCATACTTACAACTGCTTATTATCACAAAAACTTACGCACCACTCCACACTACTTCTTTTTAGCTCTATTTTCCCTAAGTTGGTTTTTAGTTGAAATGCACAAAATTATCATGGGTTATCTGCCCGTGCGCTACTATGTAAGTATATACATATCTATGGGATTATTTATTACTACGACAGCTTCATTCATGTATTCTCATATCCCAACTTTCAAAAAAATACACCTTTCATACCTATTGATATTCCCACTTGCGGCATTCAATAATTACACTATTATTATAGCACACAATCGACGTACATTTCAGCTACATCATGCACAACAAATTGTTGCCACCTACCCCCATCACCTCACCCATGCCATAGGCCCCTGGGCACCCTCACTATGTTGGGAATCCCAATTACCCACTTACCCTCTGTGGAGGCATTTTGGCAATGAAAATATCCTTAAAGATACCACAAGAACAATTATAATCTTCAGCGAAAATGATGAGATTGACTCCGACTCTGCATTTTATTCAAGATCCATTATACTACAAAAAGAAGCCATAATGAATGATTCATTTCCATTATCCAATTGGCAAGTCAATAGCTACTATTTACCCAAATAACCCACAATCAACTGATTCAGAAAATACAAAAATGTCCATCAAATCAATGAAAATCTGGGCGGCAGACACGCTTTCCGTTACAAGGCGCTTCTCTGCCCCGCTCCTGTGCCATAGTCCTGGAGTCGGTTCCATTCCTCCACCACCTCCACTCCTTGCCACAGGGCATGCCAAAGAAGCGGCTTTCCACTACAATCGTTGCCGCATCACAACAAGAAATTCTAAGATAAAAATAAGCAGTATATAAAATCTACAAAAAGTGACAAAAAATAGCACCTAAATCTCACGATGAATCAATGATCAAATTCAAAAACACTCCGAATTTTTATATTCAACAAAAACTAAAGTTTAAACCAATATAAATTGCAAAAAAAATCAATTTTTACACTCTTTTAGATTACACTATCTTACATTTGCGAGCAAATTTTACAAGTATGAATTTACACATTGCAGTCGCCAAAGGCGATGGAATCGGACCGGAAATAATGGATGCAGTATTAAAAATCTTTGATGCGGCAAAAGTACCCCTCATTTATGAATTTGTAGAAATGGGAAAAGAAGTATTCCTGGCCGGAAATTCTACAGGTATGACATCAGATGCCAGAGCAACCATTGAAAAATTGGGAATCCTTTTCAAAGGACCCATGGAAACTCCCAAGGGAAAAGGAATGAAAAGCATCAATGTTACCGCACGTAAAGTTTGGAACACCTACGCCAACAACCGGGTTTTCCGCTCTCTTCATGGTGTAAATACGGTATTTTCTAAAGCAGGCATTCCCATTAATCTTACTATAGTTCGTGAAAATATTGAAGACACTTATGGCGGAATAGAACACAAACTAACAGATGATGTAGCCCTTTGCAGACGATTTATCACACGCCCTGGATCAAGACAAGTTCATGAATATGCTTTTGAAACAGCTCGAAAAAGAGGAATCAAAAAAGTTACTTGTGGTCATAAGGCTAATATCATGAAGTTAACCGATGGTATGTTTTTAGAAACATTCTATGAAGTAGCCAAAAACTATCCAGAAATAGAAGTCAATGATGTAATTGTAGACGATCTAGCAATGAAACTAGTAGCGAAACCTGAACTCTTCGAAATCGTTGTTCTCCCTAATTTACAAGGTGACATCATATCAGATTTATGTGCTGGACTTGTTGGGGGCTTAGGATTTGCTCCTTCGGCCAACATAGGAGATAATATTTCTATCTTCGAAGCAGTTCATGGTACCGCCCCTGATATCGCCGGACAACTCAAAGCGAACCCTACCGCACTTCTTCTCAGTGGAATCATGATGCTTCAACATCTTGGCCTGACCGAAGAAGGTGCCCTAATTCAAAACGCCTTGTTGTACACACTTGAACAAGGTATACACACAGCCGATTTTGGCGAAAAAAACACACCATCCGTCAACACCTCCGAATTCGCCGATGCTATCATTTCAAATCTTGGTAAGTTGCCATCCAATCAAGCACCAGTAACTGCAATACCAAGCAAATTAACACATACCCCACCAAAAACACTTTCCGAAAATAAAATGATGGTAACCCATCCCCTGCCAAATGCCCAAATCAATGGCGCAGATTTTTTTATCGAATCCGAAGAACAACCATTGCTGGTTGGTAAAACCTTCGAAAGCTTTATTGGAGAAGGCTATAAATTAAGCACCATCAGTAACAGAGGTACACAGGTGTATCCAACCGGATCTATCTATACCGAATGTATTAATCAATATAGAGTAAGAATTGAGAATAATTCACCCAAAACTTTATCCCAAAAAGACATATTGCATCTTTCTTCATTAGTCGCTGACAAATATAAAATTTGCTCCATTGAAATGTTGATGAAATACAATGATGTAGAAGGGTACTCCCTAGCCCAAGGACAATAAATATTTCAAAAATATTTTTTCAAAAACTGTTTCAATAAATTGAAACAGTTTTTTTATCTCATTTATTCCTGAATTTATTCTAATTATTAGAACAACAATAGTAAAAATACACTACTATTAATATCATTAACCTTCGAAAAAAGCAATCAAAATCACAATAAATAAAAAAGCAGCTCAATTATGAGCTGCTTCTATACTACAGAATAATTAGTTTATTTACTTAGATGCTTTTACAGAAAGATTAATTTTCACTTCAGGATAAATAAACTTATCTCCTAAAGACTTATCATTGCCATAAAATAAACCCCATTGAGTACGGTCAATAACAAAATCTGCCACCGCTGAAACTTCATTTTCAGATACTGAAACCATCGCAGGAAATGTTACATTCTTAGTACTATCTTTCAAAGTCAAATTTCCGCTAATTTGATGACTTGCAGTAGAATTGTTTGCAATTGGTTCGCAAGCAGTAATCTCAAACTTAGCTGTTGGAAATTTATCCGCTTCAAAAAAGTCAGCACTCAAAAGATGTCCGGCTAATTTTGACATATAAGCCGTGTCTTTATCAGTCATAACCATAGAATTAATATCTATCACAAAACTACCAGATGTAATGTTGCCATTGTCTATAGTAAAACTACCATCAGATAGTTTGAAATCACCTGTATGTGTTCCTACAGGTTTTGTTCCTAAAAAGGACACTGTACTAGCAGCTTTGTCTACAGAATATGTCGTGCCTGATGCAGCAGCAACATTTTGCGTATCAGTTGTTTCAGCCTTGTCACCCTCTGGTGCATTTTGGCAAGAAGCTAACATTGCCAATACAGAGAAAGATAAAATTAGTTTTTTCATATTTTTTATTTTTTATGAGTGCAAATATAGGTATAATTTATATGTTACAACATACATTTTCTAAATTTTTAGTTATTATGTGTTAACAAATTATGAAGCAAAAATCACACTACAGAAAAACTCACAATGTATCTTTGCAGCCTAAAAAAAAAAGCATGCAAGAAAGTGGAATTAAGAACCCTTCGGCAAACCTTACCGAACTGGGCATCAATCCGTCCAAAATCAACTGGAATTTAGCTCCTGAAGTTTTAACAGAACAAACAGTAGCACTTGGTCAAGGTACTATCACAGACATGGGAGCACTGGCAGTTAGTACCGGTAAATTTACAGGCCGCTCCCCGAAAGACAAACTGACTGTAAAAGATGCTATGACAGAAAATTCTGTAGACTGGAGCGACATCAACATAGCGATTTCTCCAGAGCATTTCGAAAAAATTTACAACGATATCACAGCCTATTTTAATGGAAAAGAAGTTTGGGCTAGAGACGCCTATGCTTGTGCCGATCCCAAACACAGACTAAACATTCGTGTTATTAACGAATATCCTTGGGCCAATCTATTCTGCTACGATTTATTTTTGCGTCCTACAGAAGAAGAAATCAAATCTCAAAATCCAGACTGGATTATTATCCAAGCACCTGGTTTTCAAGCAGATCCTTCTATACATGGCACACGACAAGCCAATTTCACTGTAGTCAACTTCACCAAAAAAATGATTCTCATTGGTGGTAGTGCATATACCGGAGAAATGAAAAAAGGAATATTTGGTGTTCTCAATTATGTTCTACCTCACGAAAAAGGAGTACTCAGTATGCATTGCTCTGCCAACGAAGGTAAAGACGGTGATGTAGCTCTATTCTTTGGACTCAGTGGTACCGGAAAAACTACACTCAGTGCAGACCCTAATCGAAAACTCATCGGCGACGACGAACACGGATGGGACAAAGGATCTGTATTCAATTTCGAGGGAGGCTGCTATGCCAAATGCATTGACCTCACCGAAGAAAAAGAACCCCAAATATTTGCGGCGATCAAACCCAATGCACTAGTAGAAAATACAGTATACCTCGATGGTACCAATACCGTAGACTTCGCCAATGGATCTATCACAGAAAACACTCGCGTAGCCTACCCCATAACTCACATTAATAATGCCAAAGAACCAAGCATAGCCGGCGACCCCAAAAACATATTCTTCCTCACCTGCGATGCTTACGGCATACTACCTCCTATCTCACGACTCAGCAAAGGGCAAGCGATGTATAGTTTTATAAGCGGATATACCGCCAAAGTTGCAGGCACAGAAGTGGGCGTCACAGAACCTCAAGCTACATTCAGTGCATGCTTTGGACGAGCATTCCTTCCACTACATCCTACCAAGTACGCCGAATTACTAGGAAAAAAACTTGAAGAACACAGCGACGTAAAAGTATGGCTTATCAACACTGGTTGGACAGGTGGCCCTTATGGTGTAGGAAATCGTATGAAACTTAGCTATACCAGAGCTATGATCACAGCGGCCATGAATGGTCAGCTCGACAATGTAAGCTACGAAACCCATCCAGTGTTTGGTTTCGAAATGCCCACCTCTTGCCCCAATGTACCAGATGAACTATTAATTCCTATCAATACATGGGAAAACAAAGAAGAATACATGAAAAAAGCATATGAATTAGCTGCCATGTTTGTCAAAAACTTTGAAAAGTATGCATCCCAAGCCAACGAAGAAATTCTAGCAGCTGCACCCAAACTTTCTTAGTTAATTTTCTTTACTATTGCAACCCGCATCTCATAAAAAAAGATGCGGGTTTTTTATTACAAAAAATTTTTTGAAGCTTAGCATTGCCACTTTCACCATCCACTTCCGGCTATACGCTATATCTCTTTCGCCCTTTTGGGGCGCAAGAGGATGCCGCTACTATCCGGGCTATTCATCATCGTCAAAACACAAGTCACCCCTCCGTAATTCATGGTTGAGGTCATTCAAGCAAATTAATTTCTCTTATCATCCACCTATTGCATTTTCCAAACTCCGAATATTCAATGTTTATCCGTAAAACTACCTAATTGAACCAAGCAGATGCAAGAACTGCAATG
>DAIUCL010000097.1:0-10200 GCA_036846185.1 Chitinophagaceae bacterium | reverse complement strand
GTTGTAGGGAGTGTTCATTTTGTTGCGTGAAGTTTTCGATTCTATGTTCGATTTGAATGATTTGATTTTGGGTACGATTTACGTCATCAGCGGTGCGTTTGAGTTGGTCATTTTTCAACTCTTGGTTATACCCAACGATGAGGTTTTGGTTATCGGCTATTAGTTTTTTATGTTCGGCTACCGATTCGCTGAGTTGTTGAATAGATGAGTGAAGGGATTCCAGTCGTTGGGTGCGTCCTATTTTATTACCTTCAAATACGCCTACTGAGCCACCTACGATGTGTTTGTTTGTTTTGAATCCGGTTCCATCTTTTTGGATGATGACTAATCCGGGGACATGCTCTATATCGAGGCTGTCAGCGATACATACTTGGTGCAAAAGAAATTGAAGGAGTGTTGTATACTTTTCTTTACAGTGAACGACGGAGTTGGCCGTGACGGTGTTTTGGGGGATCTCTAGCGTGTCGGAGGGGGCGTTAATTTCGGAGAGAATAAAGAAGCCGGCTTTACCTTTTTTGTTTTCTTTGAGGAGGTGTATGGCTTCGTAGGCTTGCTGTGGGGTATCTACTACGTAGTAGTTTAGGTACTTATCGAGGTAGCTTTCGATACCTATGCGGTAGGCATCTTTTACGTCGAAGGTTTCGGACAAGAGCACTGCACCATGATTCCAGGCGCTGTGTTTGTTGAGGTATTTGATACTATCCGGGTAGCCTTCGAGGCTATCTACGAGCGATTTGAGGAGGTTATATTCATTTTGTTTGGCGTCGAGTTTTCTGTTTTCTTCGAAGAGTTTTACACGAAGGTTTTCCAATTGGCTTTGTGAAGCGAGAAGTTTTTCGGTAGCTTCTTCTTGTTTTCTTTGTAGTTCGTCGAAGTGCGATTTTTTATCAGCGAGCTGTGTATTGAGTTCTTCTTTTTGTTGGGTTTGTTTGATGATTTCGTTGCTTCTATTTTTTATTTCATCTTCTATTTGGAGAATAGAGCGTTGTTGATTATTGATATTGTTTTCGGCTACTGCTACTTTTTTTTCAGCATCAAACTGTTTTATCTGCAATTGTTGGTGTTGGGTACGGAGTGCATCTAAATCTTTCTTTTGTTGGTCATAGGTGCTTCGGGTATGGTCAAGAGTGGATCGAAGGAGTTCTAGTTTTGATTTGAGTTGGGCAAGAGTATCTTCTTCTTGCACTAATTTTTCGGCAGATTCTTGTGTTGTTTGCCGAAGATGGGTGATTTGATGCGTAGATTCTGTTACACTCTGGTGTATGGTATGAATTAGTTGTTGTAGGTGTTCGCTTCGTTGTTGCGACAGATTTTTTTGGTTTTCGAGTTTGCGAAGTTGGTCGATTAGTTCGTTGAACGCTTTTTGGAGTTGGTGTAATTCATCTTCACGCTGTGTGAGTTCTAGTTTTAGTTGTTCCAGATCGGCGCCTTCTTTGGCTATTATGGCATCGAGTGAGAGGATGAGGTCTACTTCGTGTTGTTGTTTTTGTTGTATCTCTTGGTAATGGGTATTGAAGTTTTCGAGAGAAGCCTTGACATATTCTACACTAGCCTCTTTGTACTCTGCTTTGATGAGGTGGTATTTTTCTGCTTTTTTGGCTTGATTTTCGAGTGTTCGTAGGTTGTTGGCAATTTCAAAAAGTAGATCTTCGATACGGTTGAGGTCTTGTTCGGTAGCATCTAGTTTTTGTTTGGCTTCTTTTTTTCGGGTTTTGTATATAGAGATACCGGCGGCTTGCTCCAGCATACGTCGGCGGCTATTTTCTTTATCTTTGATGATATCATCGACCATACCGAGCTCTATGATAGAGTAGCTATCCGAGGTAACGCCGGTATCCATGAAGAGGTTCGTGATATCTTTGAGGCGGCAGGTGACATCGTTGAGGCGGTATTCGCTTTCGCCATTACGATAGAATTTGCGTGAGATGGTAACGGTATTGAAGTCGGTGGGCAGTAGATTTTTGGTATTTTCGAAGGTGAGGGCTACTTCGGCTAATCCGGATCCATTGCGTGTTTTGGAGCCGTTGAAGATGAGGTCTTCGAGGTTATCTGAGCGCAGAGTTTTGATTTTGTGTTCGCCTATGACCCATCGGATGGCGTCGACTATATTGGATTTGCCGCAGCCGTTGGGCCCTACGATACCGGTGATCTGGTTATCCAGGTTGATTAATGTTTTGTCGGCAAAACTTTTAAAACCTTTTATTTCGAGTGATTTCAATCGCACGTTTCTACAATTTTTAGGGGCACGAATATAGTTTTTGGGAGAAGTATATCGAAAGATATTGTGTTGAAAAATGGGTGATGTGTGTATCTGATTATTGCTATTGAATAACCTGTGGATAAGTTGGTAGTATCTATCAAATTGGCTATAACAAGTTCCTTTTTGATGTGATTTGGATGTGTATACAACGCACTCGGAAACATAGTCGTACAGATCGATGATATCTATTGCGGCGATGCAGATTAGCCGTGATCGCAGCGGCATCCTGCCCTGCAATTCGGCTTATGTCGAATACGAGATACCTCATGCAGGGCAGATATAGCGAAGAGCACGACGGGTGCTGAGAGTTGCTAAGGAGCTGCGCTTCCCTTGTTATTTTGTAGGTTAGGAGTTATTGTAGATTTTGTGTTTTTATGATTGGATGTTGTGTAAGGTGTTTACCTTTGTGCAATGTCAACGCTACGTATTTACAATTCGCTCAGTCGCCAGAAGGAAATTTTTGAACCGCTTGCAGCCCCGCATGTGGGACTGTATGTGTGTGGGCCTACGGTGAGTGGCGAGAGTCATCTGGGGCATGCCAGACCTTATATCACCTTTGATGTAGTGTATCGATTTCTTACTCATCTTGGGTATAAGGTGCGGTATGTGCGCAATATTACGGATGCGGGCCATTTTGAAGAAGAGGGGAGAGCCGCGGTAGATAAAATCGCTGAAAAGTCGGTGCTAGAAAAATTGGAACCGATGGAGCTGGTGCATAAATACACCAATTTGTATCACTGGGCTATGCAAGAGTTTAACTGTATAGTACCATCGATAGAACCTACGGCTACGGGTCATATTATCGAGCAAATAGAGATGATCAAAAAAATAATAGAGGAGGGCTATGCTTATGAAGTAAATGGCTCTGTGTACTTTGATGTAAAAAAGTATGCGGCCACCTACGACTATGGTAAGCTGAGTGGAAGGATACTGGATGATCTGATAGAGACAACCCGCGAGCTGGAAGGGCAAGATGAAAAGCGCAACAAAGTCGATTTTGCACTCTGGAAGAAAGCTGCGCCAGAGCATATCATGCGCTGGCAAAGTCCGTGGGGGGAGGGCTTCCCGGGATGGCATATCGAATGCTCGGCTATGGCTTGCAAATACTTGGGCAAGGAGTTTGATATTCATGGAGGAGGCATGGATTTGCAATTTCCGCATCACGAAAGCGAGATCGCACAGAGTACTATTGCCAATGGCAAGAGTCCGGTACGCTACTGGATGCATAATAATATGATTACGATCGAAGGGCGCAAGATGGGTAAGAGCTACAATAATGTCATCAAGCTTACTGAGCTTTTTGCCGGTACGCATCCGCTATTAGCACAAGCGTATCACCCTATGGCAGTGCGTTTCTCCATACTTCAGTCGCATTATCGAAGCCCACTCGACTTTAGCAATGAGGCCTTGCAGGCCGCAGAGAAAGGGCTCACGCGCCTCATGGATGCCTATCAACATTCGGATACGCTACGTACGATGATCACTGCAGACTTACCGGTCGTAGGAAGCAATGAGGCATTGGTACAACAGATTAAAACGTGGTGTGAAGAGTGTGAGCAATTTATGAACGATGATTTCAGTACCGCCAAAGTTATAGCCAACCTTTTTGAACTTGCAAGCACTATGAATTCGCTCAAGGGTGGACAAATACAATTGTCGGCTGTAGGGCGTGATACCTTGGTGCTATTACTTCATACGATGAAGGTGTATATCACCGACATATTGGGTTTGGAAGCACTCACACAGTCGAGGCATCAGAAGCTCGACGAGGTATTACAGGTACTCTTTGAGCTTAGAAAAGAGGCCAAGATGAAAAAAGATTTTGCCACTAGTGATGCCATACGTATGCGACTAAATGCTGCGGGTATACAGCTCAAAGATGAAAAAGATGGTACTACGACTTGGTCATGGTTGTAATTGGTACAGTATTTTATTAAAATATTTGGGCGGCAGACACGCTTTTCGCTACTAGTCCTCCGCTTCATGCCAGGCCTGCAAGGCATGGCAGTAGCTCCGTGCCTCCGCTCTGCCATACCTTGCATCCCTAAGGCATGAAGCGTGTGGGCTATTCGCTACAATCGTTGCCGCAGTGGAGTGAGATTGCAATTGAGATGAGGGTAGATTTATCATTGTACGATAGGGCAAAGAAGCTATTTAGCTCAATCTATTCATAAAATCGATTGTATCTACTCCATCAGCAAAGTCAAATAAGGAGGGTTTTTGAGAGGCTCCAAAAGGGATGTGATTGGATGAAACTATTCCTTGAAGTTGCCCCTTTTGCGTCATGAGATAATTCTCCAATTCAGTACTATCTTGGTAATAACTATAATGCAACACTGAGGGTGGAGAAAAAATAGAAGTATGCTCTACCATCAATATGCTTTCATTGCTCATATAATATTGGCCATTGAGAATATATAGAGCAAGATTATAATCATAATTGTTTCGGTATTTATTATGATCTTTCAGTTCGTCATATTTTTTGAAATGTTGGAGTAAAGGTTCGAAGGAGTAGCCATGCGGTGTATACAGATGTGTGACATTACGGCAGCCTAGTCCAAAGTACATATACACGTCATCGGCTAGGGCATCTAACTGTGAAGGTGATTCGCTGCCATCAAGAATGGCAATTGAGGTTCTATGCTTTCGAATGATATGAGGATATTTGCCAAAATACTGTTCAAAATATGTACTGCTCTGATTGGAGCCTGTCGCGATATAGGCATCGCATGAACGTAGCATGTCGGCTATCTCTATTCGGTTTTGAATGCTGCTGTCCCATGTGTACAGTTGCTCTATCAAATGTCGAAGTAAGATATCATCTTTAGACGAAAGTTTTAACTTGAGTCGGTGTGGACTAAGAAATACCGTGAGGAAATCGTGAAATCCTACTAAGGGGATATTGCCGGCTGCTACCACTCCAATTGTTTTTTCGGAGGAAGTAGTACGTTGGAATCTTTGTTGAAAGCGAACTAGGTCTGCTGAATCCAGAAAAGCGTCGCAGATGGATGTGATTGCACTGTCGACGAAAGTGGGTATAAACCAGGGGTTTTGAACGGAGGCTCTCTGCTTGGCTTTGAGCCATTGAGGCTCATCCGACAACATATATTGTCGTAGTATCGTTAATAATTCAATTCTATCTTTCATGCACTATACTTTCTGATTCTTTTTCTGTAATTTTACATCGCAAAATTCGACATTAATTTTTTAAAATACTTCAATTAAAACAAAATAACACATATGGCTATCAAAATAACAGATGAATGTATCAATTGTGGGGCTTGCGAACCCGAATGTCCTAATAATGCTATCTATGAGGGTGGTGTAGAATGGGCGATAGCAGATGGTACTTCTGTAAGAGAGTCTTACACGCTCATGAGTGGTGCTGTAGTAGAGGCTGGTCATAAGCATGCGCCTGTATCCGACGACACATATTACATAAGTCCCGACAAATGTACCGAATGCCAAGGCTTTCATGAAGAGCCACAATGCGCTGCTGTATGCCCTGTAGACTGCTGTGTGCCCGATGAAATGTATCGCGAAACGGTAGAGGCGCTACTCGACAAAAAAAGTCGCTTGCATTTGTAATGCCTTATTGTAAACCGGATACTCAAGGAGCATATCAGCGATGGTCAATGTCGCTGTTGTTTTGCTTACTTTTACCTGTTTTTTCTGTCAATGCGCAGATCGTAGATTCTATTGTCACGAAGCAAGATGATAAAGTCTTCATCCAGTATGTAGATATCAAGAGGCGTGTATTGATGGAGGGAAATTACAAAAACAATAAGAAAGAAGGGGTATGGACCCGCTTTGGGTATAGTGGTTTTCCGGAGAGTATCATCAGCTACAAGGAGGGTATGAAAGACGGAGCGGAGCTTATAGTGGGCCTGGATGGCTATGTAGAGCAAATGGCTATGTACCGAAAGGATCAGCTTCATGGGCCATTTCGACTTTATTTTAAAGGAGCTCGTATCAATCAGGAGATATATTATCAGGATGGATATGAGCATGGCTTGAAGCGTATCTTCTTTGGCGATGGAGGCCTGCAAGAAGAGGGCTACATGAAGAATGGATTAAAAGATAGCCTGTATACCTGGTATTTTCAAAACGGGTATAAAGCGGTGGAATATATGTACAAGAATGGTCTGCTTCATGGTAAGGCTTACATCTATGATGAGCAAGGAAATATGACAACTAGCGGTAGCTATGTGGATGGTAAGGAGGAGGGAGAATGGAAGGAATATTATCCAACTCACTGGCCCAAGGTAGAGGGCATTTACAAAAATGGAGAGAAAAAGGGCGTATGGAAGTACTATGATGAAACAGGGAAGCTATTGAAAACCGAAAAATATTAATCATAAAAAATAAAAAGAAATGTCGATACTGTCGGATTTTAGGTTGATCAAGCATTTTGTATTTGACATAGATGGGGTAATGACGGATGGTAGACTTATCATAGGTGCTGATGGGATGCCCATACGTTATATGAATATCCGCGATGGCTATGCCTTGCAGCTAGCTATGAAGTGTGGATACAAAGTGACGATATTATCAGGGGCCACAGGCGATGGTTTGAGAGTGCGTTTTGCACGATTGGGTATCACAGATGTTCATTTGGGTGTGGAGGACAAATTTACCTTGTTTGAATCTTGGATAAAGAATGGTAGTATAGAGTTAGCACACACTTTATATATGGGTGATGATATGCCTGATTTGTCGGTGATGAGGGAGGTTTTTCTGCCCACTTGCCCGCAGGATGCTTGCGATGAAATACTTGCTACAGCGAAGTATATATCGCCCAAAGGAGGTGGATATGGCTGCGTAAGAGATGTGATAGAAAAGGTGCTCAAGCTCAATGGGCATTGGCGATAATACCTATACCTTGTTGTGTCGATAGTATGACCATATTGAAGTTGAATTTTGAATATTTTATCCATTTAAGAAAAAAATATTTTGACGTTTTAGCCTGACAGACTAAGAACGCTGCGGCAACGATAGTAGTGGAAAGCACGCAGTCGGATATCGTAGTGATGCAAGGAGGGCTAGGGCGTAGGAACGGAGCCACTAGGCCTCCTATGCAGCACACGATAGCCGGCGAGTACTTGAAACGGATAGCGTGTTTGCCGCCCACAAATGCAGCTGTACTACATTAGCTCGTAAGTTGTTTTTTATGCCCGATCTGTAGGGTATAAATTAGAAAGAGTAGCCCGATGAAAAAGTACATCAGTAAGCCTAGTGCAGAATGGCGCATTCCACCTAGCATGTCGGCTACCAGTCCGAAGGTGAGAGTGCCGATTACTATACCCACCTTTTCGCATACATCATAAAAGCTAAAGTAGGATGCGGTATCGGTATTAGCAGGAAGCATTTTGGCATAGCTGGAGCGCGACATAGATTGTATACCTCCCATCACCATACCCACGGCAAATGCTAGGGCATAGAATCCGGTGACGGAGTATACATAGTAAGCTGCTACGCAGATGCACATCCAGATGATGATGAGTACAATGAGGGAAGGTAAGTTGCCAATTTTAGAAGATAAGAAAGCCGATAGGCGAGCTCCTAATATGGCCACTAATTGAATGACGAGGACTACCCCCAATAGCTGTGGTGTGCTCATATGCAATTCGTCTGCAGCAAAATAAGTAGCCATATACATTACGGTCTGTACGCCCATATTGAAGAAGAAAAAGGCAATTAGATAATATTGAAGGGTGGGTCTGTGGGTGATATCGAGCCATACTTTTTGCAGGGCTTTATATCCTTGAAGCCAAATACCTTCTTGCTTGGTAGTGTCTCTATCGACAGCCGGTGCAGGCAAATGATAAAAAGTGATTTGTGCAAAAGCGATCCACCAGATGCCTACTGCCAAAAAGGAAATACGCGCCGGTAAATCGCCCAAGCCCCAAGCCAGCTGCTCGTCGGCCATGATAAAGGCAAAGCAAAAAACCATGAGTATGACACTGCCTATATAGCCCATTGCAAAGCCTTTGGCACTGACATCGTCTTGCTGATCTTTGCTGACTATCTCTGGAAGATAGGCGTTGTAAAATACAATACTACCACAATAGCCTATAGAGGCAAGTATGCTGCATAGCAAGCCATAGCTGATATTGACTTCTCCATCTGCTCCTTTGCGAAACCAAAATAATAGCATGCAAGCAATGGCACCCAAGTAGCAGAAAAATTTCATAAATGATTTTTTATTGCCATAGCTGTCTGCGATACCTGATAAGATAGGAGATAAGATCGCAACGATAATAAAGGATAGGGAAATACTGTAAGAGGCTACAGAGGCTCTAGTGAACGTGTGTCCCAATAGCTGTATATTTTCAGGTAAAATGGCCGTGAAGTAAGCCGGAAAAATAGCGGAAGTAATGATGAGTGAATAAGCTGAATTGGCCCAGTCATACATTGTCCAAGCTCTAGTTATCGTGGGGTCGTTGTGTGGCGACATACTCCATATTTGTTACAAACATACACCTGAGAGAAATACCTTACGATATTTTTTTGTCAGGAAGAGGATAGGTAGCCTATGCGATATTATTATTACTTGCTTCGTACACTGATGGCAATTCGTCTATTTTTTGCACGTCCGAGTGGATAGTCGTTGTCGGATCTTGGGTGTTTGGATCCGTATCCTTCGAATGGTACGGCATCAAACGATTTGGGGCTGGCGCCATTGGCAATCAAAAATTTATGAACGGATTGAGCTCTTTTTTTTGAGATTTCTTCATTTGATTTTTCATCACCGCTAGCGTCAGTGTATGCACCTATCTTTATGACAAGTTCGGGATAGGCTTTGAGTATTTCTAATAAATTTTGAAGTTGATGGTCAGCTTGCTGTGTCAGGGAGTATTTGCCACTGGCAAACTGTACATCTTCCATTTCGAACCAAATATCCTTGCCGGCTATTGCAGTGGGGTCTTTGATGAAATGGCACAATTTATCTTCAAAGAAATTTTTGTAAGATTTTATTTCTTTTCCATTAGCCAGTTTTATGAATGTTTCTTCTGTTTTTGACGGAATCCAATTGCCATGTTCATCTAGCATTCCCTCTTTACCACTATCCGGATCTATCATACTATCTTGAGAGGTGATGGTAGGGTTATTAGAAGAAGGAGATTCACTCTCCATAGCTATTGGCGCTTCTATGTCATTTACTGTAGCAGAAGATTTGTAATGGTTGTGACAACTTCTGGCTCCCAACCACAAAGAGATAAGAAGTATAAGTGCAATTGATGAGCTGAATAATATCTTTTTAAAAGGGATAGGTTTCAATATCGGTTGCACAATTTGGCTTTTTCCTGAGATGGCTTTTTCAATGAGTTTATCAGCACTTGTAGGTAATACCTGCATGATTTCATGATCATTTTCTTGAATCCATTTTATCATGCCGGAGATGTTGACACCCTGTGAAATCATTTTTCTGCCCAAAAATATACTGGTAAGGTTCATGGCCGTTTGGCAGATAAATTTACTTGTGGGTAGGTCGATAGCATTTTGACTTGAAATTAGCTTGTAGAAATCTTGTTCATTGCTTCCAAAAAGTAGGGTTAGGCTTGCCCTACTCATGGCTGCAATATCAGAAGAGGTGCTATCGGGTTGATTTTGGCCTTTAGTATCTTCACTCATAGCTAGTTTGCCACATCTAGCTAAATTATTGCCCAAGTCGGCAAAATCAAATTGATCTGCTCCTTGAAACACTTTTAGGATGACTGGAATAGCCATGCCAAGCGATGAGGTTACGACTTCTTTAGAGGTATTCGTTTGTGAGCTTACAGAGCGGAGAAGATTATCGGAAATCATTTGCTCTAGCGATTCTAAAAATGAACTCATGTAGTAGTGTTATTAAAGTAATCCGCAAATTTCAGATAAATAATATTAATTTAATTGCGTTTTTTGTTAACACACAATCCGTTAGTAAGCAAATTTTACCC
>DAIUCL010000096.1:0-10289 GCA_036846185.1 Chitinophagaceae bacterium | reverse complement strand
ATATTAGGTACAACAAAAAAAAGAAAGCTTATGCTTTCTTTTCTGATACTTTGCGGATTCGACGAGGGCGTGATTTGCCGAAGCTGCCCTTAAATCGTTTGCCGGATTTAGTTTTTTTATCACCTCTTCCCATATTGAATTATTTAGTAGGCAAATATAGCATATTCTTTAAGAATAAAAAAAGCCGACTTGATAAGTCAGCTTTCCATTTCAATAAAACGTAAATTATTTAGCTACTTTAGTGCTAAGTTCTTTACCCGGTTTGAATTTAGCAACCTTTTTAGCTGCAATTTTTATTTCTTTACCTGTTTGAGGATTGCGTCCAATACGAGCTGCGCGTTTAGAAACAGAAAATGTTCCGAACCCTACAAGAGTTACTTTGTTGCCTTTTTTCAAAGTAGCTGTAACGGAATCGGTGAATGCATCTAAAGCTGCACCAGCTTGAGTTTTTGTACAATCGGCTGCTTTAGCCATTGCTTCGATTAAGTCTGCTTTGTTCATTTTTTTAAATTTTGAAAGTGAAAAATAATTTATAGTGCTAAATTATAGTGTTTTTCGTAAAACGAAAATTATTTTTTCATTGAAACCCTTGCAAACAAAGGATTTGCACACTTTATCAACACATAAGTGCCTAAAATCAAGTATTTCAAGGTTCAAAATTCCCGAAATATCACATTTTACGCAACACTGACCTGAATGCAATAAACTGATCTCCAAATTTATTATAACCTTCTTGTCGCATAGCAGGTGCAAACTTATTTATATAGCACATATACCTTTCCATATCCGTAGTCGAGTATTGAGCCACATACGTATTTCCTTCCTCATCACTCGGTTCAATAAGTTGAAAAAATTGATACTCATCAAAGCAGCCCGTAGCAACCACCTCCTTCATATGTATATGCTGCATCCAATGCAACCATTCATCTTCTGCAGCTGCACTTATTTTAATCGTTACATTGTATATTATCATGCTACAAATGTAATCAAGTATTACAGCATAATTCTATTTTGGGGCTGTCCTCTCTCTTCGACTATCATCATACATCCGTCCCTTTCAGGGTCCGCTCTCGCTCCCGTGCTTCGCCAAGGCTTCGCACCTCCTCGTGCCTCGTCGCCTTCCATGCACGGCAGCCCCTCATCTACCCATTCATATCATCAGTCTCTGCTTACATACCTGGCAGTGCGAACAAAAATAGTATTACATCATCAATCCTTTCTGGCACTGCATTTGCCAATTAAAGTTCTTCCGCTCCTACAAAGTATTATTATCACGGCAGTTAGTCCAAATCATTCAACATCCCTTAGTATTCCATTCTTTATTCAATGGAAAAGAATATTCCCCGATTCTCAAAGCACAGGTCAATCCCTCTGTAAAAATCTTAAGTCTATAAAGTACTTCACCGCAAAAAATTATTTATTCAGGTTCAACACAATATTTCATAACACCATTAAATATCTTCTTTCTAATAAAATTCATTAAAAATGGAATACTCTAAACAGCACAATTGCACAACGAGTATATAAGACTTCGTTGTACATGTAGAATTTTTGAAAAAAATACCGTAAATTATTTGGAAGAATGTCCCTTTTGATTTTTAGAAACACCAAAATTAGTCATCAACATCACCGGTTTGATACTTGAAGAAGGGATATGAGAATTGTGTTCAGAAACATCTATAGAGGAACTCATTGCCATATCCCCTACGCGTTTGTCCTTTTGAAATTTAACTACGCTACAGACAGTTACAGCGTAGATAAAGATAAGACCAGTTAGTAAGTTTAATGTTTTGCTCATAGTGAACTATTTGCTTCTAGGGGACAAAGGTAATCAAGCAATTCTATAAATGCAAGCTTTTTGTCGGTGAATACCAAATGTCATGTTAATCTACCAACTCACAATGTGGCGATCTATCACCCATAAAAGTCTAAGTAAAGGAAAAGAAAGATATATGCAATATGTTTTTAATGGAATATATATTGATAATCAATTAATAATTGCTTTCATAGAAATTTCAAATTCATCACCAATTGTATTGGTAAATTTTATTTTGCAAAATTCCGGTTGAGAAGAAATTTGTTTTTTAATGGTCAAAATTCCTGACTGTGCAATATAGGACTGCCCATTGTGGAAATACTGCAAATACGTCTTTGACGAGGAAAGTTGTACTTCGGTAAATTTTGGAGTGATAGTAAAAGTGCCAACATCCGGAAATTGTGTGCCTTGAAAATGAATACCACAACCGCGCATACTATCACATTCTATTTGCAAGTAATAAGTCTGATTGTCTGTAGAAAAAGCAGTATCTTTTATGATAGCATAGTCGGTATTGTTTACACTTATCACATTAGCAGGAGTCTGGCAGCTAACATTCGGAGACGTATTGCCGGGGTTTTGGTTGGAATTAGAACCTTTCTTGCCACAGTTTACCAAAAGTAAACAACAAATACTGAGTATAGAATAGCGATACATGGCAGTCAGATTAGTTATCCAAATATACATACAAAAGTTGTATATTAAGGAATCATGGCCAAAAAGTCATCAAATAAATATCTTGAATCATGAGGGCCAGGAGTCGCCTCCGGATGATATTGTACCGAAAATACAGGTTTCCCCTTTATTTTGATCCCTTCCAAAGAGTTGTCATTTAGGTTAATATGGGTAATCTCTATCAAAGGATTCGCTCTTACAGAATCAATATCAACCGCAAAGCCATGATTTTGAGTAGAGATTTCACTCTTCATAGTCTGTACATTGAGTACAGGATGGTTTAGCCCTCTATGGCCATGATGCATTTTGTATGTAGTAGCCTGATTCGCCAAAGCGATTAATTGATGACCAAGGCAAATACCAAAAACGGGTTTGCCGCTCGCAATTACTTCCTGAATCAAGCTTACGGCATAGGGCATGGAGGCTGGGTCGCCCGGGCCATTAGATACAAAATAGGCGTCAGGTGCAAATTCTTGAATGGTATCAAAGGTACTATTAGCCGGAAATATTTTTAAAAATGCACCTCTATCTACCATGCACTGCAAGATATTTCTTTTTACACCAAAATCAATCACCGCTATTCGTTTGGCAGCTTCTTCAGCTCCCATGGTGAAAATCTCTTTAGTAGTCACATAGGCAGAGAGGTCAAGCCCCTCCATGGAAGGGATTTCGAGTAGCTTAGACATTAAAAGCTCTTTATCAAAAATTTCAGTAGAAATAATGCAATTCATAGCACCATGATTTCTAATGTGGGCGACTAAAGCACGAGTATCAATTTGATGAATCGCTACGATATGGTTCTTTACTAAATAGTCATGGAGAGACCCGTCTGCCAATGGCCTGGAATACTTTTCTGATAGATTTCGAGCAATAAGGCCAAATATCTTTACAGAATCACTTTCGGTATCCTCTGGTTTTACACCATAATTTCCTACATGAGCCGAATTCATGATAATTACTTGCCCGTAGTATGAAGGGTCTGTAAATACCTCTTGATACCCTGTCATACCAGTGTTGAAACAAATTTCACCACCACGTGTGCCTTCTGCACCATAGGCTTCACCAATAAATTGAGTGCCATCGGCTAGCAGAAGAATAGCTTTTTTAGATGTGTTCATTAAAACGCAAAATTATTGCTTTCTTTTCAGTCCATAAAGCGATCTCCTAATTCTTTTTGCACATGTTGGACACTTTCTACTCAATAAAAGCACCTACTATTTTGCCTTTGTTCATTTCTACCGTTATATGATTTTGTACAGTAGTGGATATTTGTATGCCTACATAATCTGAAGAAATAGGGAATTTTTTATGCTTTCTGTCAATCAACACGGTCACTTGTATTGATTCAACAAGTTTGTCCAAAAATAATTTTAAAGCATAACACATTGTTTGACCAGAGTTGGCCACATCGTCAATGATAATAATGGTTTTGTTGACGTAATCAAAGTTGGTTTCCTTCAGTCGACAATCTATAGGGTTTTTTTTGTCAATATTGATCGTAGTAAGTTCTACCGAAATATCCGAAATATTTGATAGTTTCTCTTTCAAAAGTCGAGCGATATCAACACCTCTATCGGCGATGCCTGCTAATACAAGTTGCTTCTTTTCAATATTTTTTTCAAATATTTCGTAAGCAAGCCGTGTAAGTTTCATATCAGCTTGCTTGGCGCTCAATAATTCAATTTTGTGACCCATGAGGCAAAAATAGTTATTAAGAATCGGATTCATTTATATAAAAATGTGGGCTATATCGTTAAATTTGTATCGTTCAACACAAATAGAGTAAAAATAACACTATGCATATAGTCCAGCAAATTGCGTTTTTGGTGCTTACCGTGATAGCCCTTTTTCTGTTTTCAAAAAAAATAGCAGAAATAAGACGCAATATAAAATTGGGTAGAGATGAAGATCTCACCGATCAAAAAGATCGCAGGTGGAGACTTCTTTTTTTAAATGCACTAGGGCAAAAAAAGATGTTTTCCAACCCATTAGTTGCTTTACTACATTTAATCGTCTATGCCGGATTTATTATTATCAATGTTGAAATCATTGAGATTATTTTGGATGGAGTCACAGGGCATCACCGACTATTTGCTCAGCCACTAGGTTCGCTGTATACTGTATTGATAGGGCTATTTGAAGTCTTGGCTCTACTTGTACTCATTGCTTGTGTGGTATTTCTTTTCAGACGCAATGTGACTAAAGTAAAACGCCTAAATCAAGGTGAACTAGCTGAAGGTTGGCCTCGAAGTGATGCCAACTACATTTTGACATTTGAAATCGTACTGATGTCATTGTTTTTGCTAATGAATGCTGCCGACTTAAATCTTCAGTCTCTAGGCTCATCACATTATGTACATACCTCTTCATTTTGGATATCCGGTTATGTCGCTCCTCTATTGTCTGCTATGTCCGAAACCACTTTGATAGCAATCGAACGTACATGCTGGTGGGCTCACATAGCCGGTATATTTTTGTTTATGAATTATCTTCCATACTCCAAACACTTACATGTGCTTTTGGCTTTTCCGAACGCCTGGTATGCTCGTCTTGATCAAAAAGGGAAAATGCCAAATATGAAAGAAATTCAGGATGAAGTGATGTACATGATGCGTCCGGATTTAACTCCTCCGGCAGTAGAATCTGCTGTGCCTATAAAGTTTGGAGCTAAAGATGTATTTGATCTAAGTTGGAAAAACCTCATGGATGCATACAGCTGTACCGAATGCGGCAGATGTAGTGCAGAGTGCCCGGCTAATCAAACCGGAAAAAAATTGTCTCCACGAAAAATAATGATGGACACTAGAGATCGTTTGGAAGAGGTGGGCAAGAACATAAATGAAAATAAAGAGTTTAAAGACGATGGCAAATCATTGTTGCATGATTATATCTCTACCGAAGAATTGCGTGCTTGTACTACATGCAATGCTTGTGTTCAGGCTTGCCCGGTAAGTATTTCACCCTTGGATATCATCCTTCAACTTCGAAGAAATTTAGTAATGGAAGAAAGTAATTCACCACAAGAGTGGAATATGATGTTTGGTAACATCGAAAACAATATGGCTCCTTGGAAATTTAGTCCGGATGATAGAGATGCTTGGATTCATTCCTAGCTATTATAACGAAGAAAAATAAAAAATGTATGCAAATTAAAACCTATGCTGAATACACAGCGAATAATGAAACACCTGAAATACTATTTTGGGTTGGATGTGCCGGGTCGTTTGACCAGCGTGCCCAAAAAGTGACTAAGGCCTTCGTGGAAATACTGAATCACGTAGGTATCCGCTTCGCCATATTAGGTAAAGAAGAAATGTGTACCGGTGATCCCGCTCGAAGAGCCGGAAACGAGTTCTTGTTTCAGATGATGGCTTACAACAATATTCAAACTATGAATATGTATGAGGTTAAAAAAATAGTGACTACATGCCCTCATTGTTTTAATACATTGAAAAATGAATACCCTGAATTAGGGGGTAATTATGAAGTGGTATCTCATGCTGTTTATTTACAACAGCTAATAAAGGATGGCAAGCTTGTGATGAAAGGAGGCGGAGTGTTTAAAGGCAAAAAAATTACTTATCATGATAGTTGCTATCTGGGAAGAGCAAATGGAATTTATGAAGCCCCTCGTGAACTCTTATCCTCACTTGATGCGGAGCTTGTAGAAATGAAACGGTGCAAAACAAATGGCCTTTGCTGTGGTGCTGGTGGAGCCCAAATGTTCAAGGAAGAAGAGCAGGGTGCGACTCGTGTTAATTGGGAGCGTACCAATGATGTTTTGGAGACAGGTGCCACTACTGTGGCCTCCAATTGTCCATTTTGTCTTACTATGCTATCCGACGGGATAAAGAACAAAGAAAAAGAAGAGGAGATTACCGTCTTAGATGTAGCGGAAATTATTTCTCGTTCATTAAATCAATCATAAAAATATTGCAGTATGATTAAAAGATTTCAAACATGGTATTTTTCTTACTATCACGAAATGGAGTGTAAACGTCAGGAAATAGCAAATGCGGATCCGGATAGCTTAAAACATTTCCAAATTTCTTACAAGTTCAATGTCTGGTTCTCTCTAATCTCTGCTACTTTAATAACTGTAATAGCATATATTGAAAACCATTCTATCAATTTGAAATCAGAATTTGCCACTAATTTTTTTGATTTTTTTATCATTTTCTTTATTCCTGATTTGATATTAAATTCTTTAGGTAGAGCATATCAAAAGAAAAGAATCGAAAGTGCATTGAATGAAACAAAGGAAATCATTGATAGTTTAATGTAAAACACAAATTTTCCGAGTAATGTTTTTGCTTTGAATCAGATACATCCCATTTTGCCAGTGAGCAGTTGATATTTGATGTGTTTTTTTAGCTGATGAGGTGTATACTATTCTTCCATCTATGCTCGTAATGCGTATGGCTATTTCATCACTTGCTTCGACGAATAACAAGTCTTGAGTAGGGTTAGGATATACTACTATCCCATCCGAAAAAGTGTCCTGCGTACTAAGTGGAAAGTTGTTGTTGTGCGCTGAAAATGTGGTATTCATTTTTTGAAATGATCCTGTTCCATTGGGGTATCGTCCCCATGATACATCATCTAGTTGTTGAGACACACTCGTACTATCCAGTAGATTTCCATTGGCATCAGAAAGTAGAAGAAAGTCTTGAGTTTTATTCAGTTTGAAATTGGTATGTAGTGGTTTTTCGTACATTTCATTGTCTGCCCAAATAATAACAAAAGCTCCCGGTTCAATGAATGTGCCTGGCGGTATAATCCACATACCAGGTATTGAAAGGGAGTCGCTAAGCATACAGCCACTTAGGTCTACGACTTTGGAGCTATTGTTGAATAATTCAATCCAATCTTCTTTGTCATTATATTCATCTCGTGCATTCGTTACATTGGACGTTAGTAGCTCATTGATGACAATATCTCCAACAGTAGGTAAGCTTAATTCGCAGGTAAGAGAATAGTATTCATGTTCTGCTCTTGCCGGAGAAAACAGGCCGGCATCATTATTTTCTGCATAGATATAGTACTGTAGTTGTGCGTGAGTCATAAGTATCGAATTTCCAAAAATATTATCATTGGCCGCACCGTCATTATGCATTCCGTCGTCATATAGAGGAATCTTGGTAAATGGGCTCTGTGCATCGAATCTGTAGCCTAGATAGGCCGAATTGCTATTGGAAATAGAAGCCGTTATGTGAACATTACTATTAAAGCTGGGCGCTGTAGAGCCGGTAGCTATATTGCTAATGCTCGGTGATATAGCGGATAGTTCCGGTGTAGCCAGAAGGAATGTAGCTCTCTGATCCATAAGTGAAAAAAGGCCTGGCACCATATAGCTACCCTGTGTATAATTACTGTCAGCAGAATGTAAAAATTGATTGTAAGTAAAAAACAAATTTTGGTCTGATGCCACCGCCGTATCAATGAGAGCTTTCAATTGATTAAACTTGATTTTGTATTGTTGATTGCTTATTTGTTCTTGTATAATAGTTTTTAGATGAGCATGATACATTCGCTTATACTGAGGATTATTCAAGATGGCATTTATTAGAGGCCAATTAGGGTCACTTTGGTGATTGGTTGTAGCAAGTTGTTGTAGTCCGGCAATGTTTAATGTTCCCATTGATGAGGTGCCGGCACCCGCAAATGGGAATCCTCCAAAACACATGTTTAAATCCCATATAATGGGGTTATATAGCATATGATTATCTCTATACATATAATAATTTTGCGAAAAGACTCCATTGTAGCTATCAAGATTAACGAGAGCGTTATTGAATGCTAGCATCCAAATAAGGCGGTCAATATTTACATAATTTGCTATGAGTGAATTTTGATTACTAACACTATCGCACAATGAGATTAAAGGAGGCCATCCATCGTTTGATTTTATTTCATAAAAAATTGAATAACTGTTTGGATTTGCATCGATGTATTTTAAGTTGCTTTTAGTAGCAGGACTTGGATTGATTATTGGGTTGCATTTCACAAATGAACCTTGATTGCTTCCAAAGTGATCGGCACAAAATTTCTTATCAATATTTTCACTACTCGCATATAGTCCATAATAATCACCATTGATATATACTTGTGCAAAATTTGATTTGGGGCAGTGCATATAATGTTGCAACATATCATAAGCTAATACTTCTCTGATATTAGAAGGATCTGCATAGCCATTGCTTAGTTTGAGGTCTTTGTATCCTTCATAATGTTGGTTGCTGTAGGTGTCAAATTCTATATGGAGCGGATTCTTTTTTCGTGTGGAGTCGAAAGAAGAATTGCCTTTGTATTTTATACCTACATCATTGAATTGCTGATTGTCTATTTTTACGAAGTCAGCCTTTAGATAACCATCAGTCCCATGTTTCGCCGTATCCATTTTGTAATCCCACAATGGATCTGCAATGTATACTTCAATTTTGCGAATTACCTGCTGGTCGAAAAGTGTTTGTGCCGTCGAAATGGAAGTGATAGCTGTGCAGGCTATAATGACGAATAGAATGCGAGACATATAAATTACTGAATTAGTAGTTTGCCATTTAGAGTCACCTTGGACGAAGAATAGAGTGAGTAGCTATATATGCCCCCTGCTAGTGTTTGAATATTTACCGATTCATGATTTGAGTACATTGTCTTTTTAAGAACAGTACGTCCTGTCATATCTTTAATATACAATGTCGCATCTTCTAAGGCTCCTTCATGATCAATCCATAGTACACTGCCCGAAGATGGATTAGGGTATATCTTGATATTTATTGGTGTTTCAATATCATTAGTAGATGTTGGCCAACATATGTTGCAGGATGAAAAGCAATATATATTGCCTACCATGTCATTACTTACGTTTATCGTTCTGTTTCCATTAGTTGCACATGCGCCGGGTACATTTTCTGATTGTGCGCTACTGTTGCCATTGTAGTATTTATATTCTATGCTACCGGTATTGCTCAGATAGGTTTGGTGTTCGTAAACATTACAGCAAAAAGCATACATTCTGTCTATTGAAGTATTCCAGCCCTGATGACTGCCAGCCACATGTACTCCATTGGGGTTGATAGAAGCTTCGTTGGCCATACTCACTTTGAAGCGAATTAAGGTATAGCCATTAGCTGTATTTTCGTTGAAGCGAAATGCAGGAAGTATCAGAGTGTCTGTATTGAGAGAGTCAATGTATATCCATCTATTATCACTGAAGTTGAAATTTGCTCTTGATTCTTCGGGTACAACTTCTACTTCATAGCATTGATCTCCATTTACGAATTTGTATTCATATTTTTGAAAAGCAGGTATGTTCACCGTCAATTCATAAATCATAGGATTGCTGGGAGAAGAGGACATGGTCATTGCATTGCAGTCCCAATTTGCTCCACTAAAACCTGCCGCTTCCTGAAAGTCGCCAGTGATATGTATTCCATTGGGGCTGATAGTTTGGCCAGTCATGTCGACTGAAAATCGAACGGTTTTGGCAATCATGCCTATCGAGAAAAAGCTTGCAAGTAAGCAAAGTATCATTTGTTTTTTCATAGTATTTATTTTACTAGATTTATTTTATGGATGTATTTTTCTTGTGGTGTAATGATATTGATCAGGTATAGGCCATTTGGGTGTTGGCTCAAATTTATTTGCTGAGTATTTTGTCCTTTGAATATTATCTTTCCATGAAGGTCTGTTACGATTACTTCGTAGAAATGTGTTTGCAATAAATCTTGTTTTATATTTATGATACCTTGAGTAGGGTTAGGGTATATTGTTGTTTGGTTTGTCAAAGACAGGTCGG
>DAIUCL010000095.1:0-10322 GCA_036846185.1 Chitinophagaceae bacterium | reverse complement strand
ATTTGCTTGATGATTCTACTAAATCTGAGTTTTATCAATTTGAACCATTTTGTAATTTTTGCGAATGTAATCTCTTTATCCTACGGCATTCAGCTAGGCATTAACTACATCAATAGAATTCTCTTAAAAAGCATTAGCATCTCACAGCAAATCGTAAATCATGGTCCTATGATTATTTTGGCTTTTGATAAAGATGAAAAAATCACCTTCCATTCAAAAAATATTGAACGAATTCTTAATACCTCTGCCAGTGGAAATCTTTATGACAAAAAAATGGATGAATATTTTCATTTTGACACTCAAAGATTACTTAAAGACATTGAGAAGGATAAGCATCGAACTCTCAACATACTTGACTATAAGGGAAATATCAAACACTTGTTAGTTGAAAAAATAGATATAGATCTCTCCGAAACTACTTTTTTGGCATTTACTGATATTACGGAAAGTAATAACATGAAGATAGAGATTGAAAAAGACCAAAAAAGATTAAAAAGTCTTCTCAAGCACACTGGTGACTTCATATTCGTTATCAATGAACACCAAATTATAACTGAAATATTCTCAAAAGATGAATATAGAAAAATGGAACTTGAATACAATTTACAAGGAAAACCATTATCTGAATTACCCTACCACGAAAATACTATACATAAAATAGAAGATAGCATCTATGATGCAATAGATTCCAAACATTCTAATAGTGTAGAAATAAACCACAATGACCAATGGTATAGTATCGCAATATGCCCTATTTTCACTAAAAATGATTTGTTAACTGAACTAATTCTTATTTTTCGAGACATATCGACTGAGAAAAAAAACCAACTTGATGCAATTCGATCTGAAAAATATCAACAAAAACTAGATTCTTGTATTCTTTATTTATCCACCTGCAATATTCATTCATTTGATAGTATAGAATCCTATTATTCGCACTTTGTAGAACTTGTAGCAAAGGCGATAAATTGCACCAACATTTCTATTTGGTTATATTCCGACAACAGCTTGCAATTTATTACCGGTATACCATCAGATTCTTTCACAATCAAGGAAAATGCTATCCTGTTTGAAAGCGATCTTCCAAACTATTTTTATACCATCAAAAATGGCTTAATGCTTGTTGCAGATAATGCAGCAACTCATCCCGACACCGTTGAATTCAAAGAAAATTATCTACAAAAACACAATATTAAATCAATTCTTGATGTACCCGTCAGAATTAATGGTAAACTAAAAGCGATTATCTGTTTCGAAAATACTGACTTTATCAAAAATTGGACCCAAGAAGAAACTGTCTTTGCTAAACATCTGAGTGAAATGTTATCCAGACATATCTCCGAGTTTAACCAAAAAGAAATCGAAAAAAAACTGATCAAAACGGAATCTAATCTCTACCGATATTTACAAATCGCTAATATGGGATTCTGGGAGTATCATCCATCTCAAGATACTACCATACTATCTAATTCAGCAGCTACTATTTTACAAGAAAGCAATTATCAACTTTCCCGACAACCTTTCCTCATTGATAATTTCAATACAGAAATGGAATTCTTGGAATTTAAACATCAATTTGATCAATTACTTCAACATCATAAACCTATTGATACAACCATCAAGTACAAGGTGGCCGACCTATCCTTCAAATGGATTAGAATTTACGCTGAATCGACTCATAATATACACAATGTACAAGTCATCAATGGAGTGTTCCAAGATGTAAACGAATCTGTTTTGAACCAATTTTCACTCAGCCAAAGTGAATATTATTTCAAATTAATTAATGAAACCATCGAAGACGTTTTCTGGCTTTATGATATTCACGACCAAAAAGTCGAATATATAAGCCCTAATTGCATGCAAGTGTTCAACAAAACTCAAGATGAATACTACCAAAAAAATGATTTATGGACAACATATGTTCATCCTGATGATTTTGATATTATCAAAAATGCCCATGTATTATTACATCAACAAAATTATTACGAAATCGAATACCGAATTTTGGTAAACAATAAAGTAAAATGGATTTATGAAAAATCGTTTATGCTCAAAAATAAGCATGAAGAACATATGAAAAACTCCGGTATTTGCATTGACATCACTAGTAAAAAAATCAAATCTGAACAAAATAGCCCGTTACCACTAGTTGACCAATAGAGAATCTGTCTATTAGAATCCTCTATTCAGTTCATTTTATACTATCCTATTACTTAAGATTCAATTTGCACAAGTTTTATGGGGAATATAATATACAAATTCCTTTTTTTACTACACTCGCCCTATATTTGCCAACTGAATATAACTTCAAAAGTTATTTCACTTCCCAATCGCTCAATTCTATTTTTATGAAGATATTAGTTTGTATCACAAAAGCACCCGACACTACCACCAAAATCAGTTTTACTGATAACGATAGCAAGCTCAACGAAGCAGGAGTTCAGTGGATTATCAATCCCTACGAAGAATGGTACGCACTTGTGAGAGCCCTAGAGCTCAAAGAAGCAGGTATTGCCACTGCGGTACACTTGATAAGCGTTGGCAAAGCCGATGCGGAACCAGTCATTCGTAAGGCGCTCGCTCTCGGTGGCGACGAAGCTATCCGTATAGATGCCGAAAGCAGCGATCCTTTCTATATCGCCAGCCAAATCGCCTCTTATGCTAGCCAACATGCCTATGATTTAATCCTCACCGGCAAAGAAAGTATCGATTACAACAACTCCAGCGTGGGCGCTATGCTTGCCGAATTACTCGATGCCCCTTATATCACTCATGCTACTAAGCTCGATATCAATGGCCATACAGCTACCGTAAACAGAGAAATAGAAGGTGGCGAAGAGGTCAATTCCTGCCCATTACCCCTAGTTCTCTCTTGCCAAAAAGGTATGGCAGAAGCTCGTATTCCCAATATGAGAGGTATCATGGCTGCACGTACCAAACCGCTAAATGTAATAGCAGCGACCGAGACTTCTACATTCACTCAAATCGTATCCTACGAAATGCCCCCTCAAAAAACCGGCGTCAAACTTTTCGACATGGATCAAATGGACGACCTAGTCAAACACCTTCATGAAGAAGCCAAAGTAATTTAATCTCTCAACTTTCAACTTTAATTTCAGATGATACTCGTATTTACAGAAAATAACAACGGCCAATTTAAAAAATCTGCTTTTGAAGCGGTGTCTTATGCATCGCAATTGGCTTCCAACACCAGCACTCAAACTTGCGCTCTCGTATTGGGTGAACATGCCAATGTAGCTGAATTAGCACAATATGGCGCAGACCAAATTATTCATATCAATGATGCCAGACTCAATCAGCTAAACTCCAAAGCATATACCAAAGCGATTCTTACCGCTGCTGAGCAATGCAAGGCAGACACCTTCGTATTTTCAGGCAACAATACCGCCAAAGCTATTGCCCCTCGCCTTTCTATTCGTTTGGCAGCCGGGTTAGTTTCAGGTGCCGTTGCCCTTCCCAACACCGGTAATGGCTATACTGTCAAAAAATCTGTATTTTCCGGCAAAGCATTTGCTCATGTCAAAATCAATACAGAAAAAAAGATTATTGCAATAATTCCTAATTCATTTGGACTCATCAGCAATCCCAAATCAGCCAATACGATTAGCATCTCTCCCGAATTCAGCGAGAGCGACTTCAGCGTAAAAGTAGAAAGTGTAAGTAAAGTATCAGGTACCGTACCCCTCAGCGAAGCCGAACTCGTAGTGAGTGGCGGACGAGGTCTTAAAGGCCCCGAAAACTGGGGTATCATCGAAGATTTGGCCTCATCTATAGGTGCTACACTGGCTTGCTCCCGTCCCGTGGCAGACTCCCACTGGCGACCGCATCACGAGCATGTAGGCCAAACCGGCGGCACCATACGCCCCAATCTTTACATAGCCGTTGGTATTAGCGGCGCGATACAGCACTTGGCCGGAGTCAATAGCTCCAAAACGATCGTAGTTATCAACAAAGATCCTGAAGCACCCTTCTTCAAAGCCGCAGACTATGGCGTAGTAGGCGATGCCTTCGAAGTGGTACCCAAGCTCACCGAAGCCCTCAAAAAACACAAAGCTGCTCAGCATTAATTATTACTTTTTAGTTTTGCTAATTAACGCTATTTTTGGCGCATAGTCTATATCATGGGTTCAAAGAAATTAGAGTTGGAAATAGTGGCACTCTCACACAGTGTCACACAATCGCACTCCTATGCCGTAGTGCTGGGCGAGGTCAATGGACTTCGAAAACTGCCTATCGTAATCGGTGGTGCCGAAGCTCAAGCCATCGCTGTAGCCCTCGAAAATATGCAGCCAACTCGCCCTCTCACCCATGACCTCATGAAGAATGCTCTTATCGCATTTCAAATTCAGCTCATTGAAGTCATTATCCATCGAATCCACGAAGGCATCTTTTATGCCAAGCTCATATGCCAGTCTCCCCTCGAAACCATCGAAATAGACTCTCGTACGTCTGATGCGCTGGCTCTTGCCGTCCGATTTGATGCCCCTATCTTCACCTACGACAGTATCTTGGATACCGCAGGGCTGCAAATGGACGATAAGCCACAAACCAAAACTACTCAAACTGCTCCCTCCAAAGCATCCTCCAAAACCTCTCCTCAAGATGAGCTCTCGAAAATGCCTCTCGATGAGCTCAAAAAACTTTTGGAAGAAGTATTGGAAAAAGAAGACTATATCAAAGCAGCCCAGATTCGCGACGAAATCAACTCTCGTACCTAATCCCTTTCTACGCATTCTTTTTTTATTCAAAGTATATTCTCCTTCATAGTTGATTTTGAGGAGCCCTACGGTGTTCCTTACTTCATCTACTTCGTGCTCTTCGCTATATCTTCCGGCCTCTTGCTCCACACAGCCCTACAGCACAAGTCCGGAAGGATGCCGCTGCGATCACGGCTATAGCTCATCGTCTCCATAAGGTTCATCTCTCTGTAATACATATTTATCATTTCAATGTATATCTCGCTTCACTTTTACAAGTTCTTACAGCACCTAAAAGCTTCCCTTACCTTAGTCTAATAACTTTTTCTTTCTTCACAGCAAACACGATCAGTTTCATTCTTGTAGCTTTTCTTTTATATTTCTCATCTATATAGCAAGTTTTATTTCACAGAGCATCTAACTGTAACGTTGCAAATCTGACATATCTATATCTGAGTCATTTGGCTTTCAATTTCTGTATTACATTATTTTATACTCCTCTCAATTTCTGAGAAATAGCTCTATGATTTCACCTTTATCTACCCTTGTAATGGTTTTTCAAACCGTAAGGCTTCGAGTCGGTGTATCATTCATTATGTTGAGAGAGAGAGATGATAATGAACAAGACCCCGAAAAATAGCCGTGATAGCAGTGGATATACCGAAGGCTTGCCGGAGGTATAGGAACGGATAGCACGAAGTAGATGAATAAGGTGGCGAAGATGAGCTCCAAAAATTTCAACTGTATGAAACCCTATATTTTACCATGAAATGCCTGCTCCCAGCATCCAGCGCAAACCTGCTTGTGGAAAAAAGTAGTTTTGGGTAGTGAGGGTCCCTTCGTACAAGTAGCTGAAGGTGTAGCCATTACTGCTGTAGAGTGCATTGAACACATTGTAGGCACCGGCTCTGAGTGTAAGAGTGGCTTTGGAACCCATTGCTATCGGGTACTGGGCTACTACATCGGTGAAGGTATAGGGTGCGATAGAACGACTTTTGTTGGACGTATTATCGAGATATTGGCGACTCACATACTTAGGCAGTATGTCGAAAGAGAGAAGCTGCACCCTGGACATGCGATTGGCTCGCCAAGGAAAAATACTGATACGCCCTCCGGCTACTACCGACGGCGAAAAGGATATATCTGACTCCCTATAATTGACTTGCAGTTGTCCACCATTGTCGTAATCATCGATATATTCTACAAAGTTCAATACCTTGTTGCGAGACAGTGCCAGATTGAGTGCTAGTTCTGCTTTGCCTTGTGGCTGTTTCCATTGCGATTCGAGTTCGAGTCCTACCCGGTAGCTCTCGGGTATATTGCTCCTGGTGTAGGCGCCTACATCATTGATTTTGCCGGTGAGTACGAGTTGATCTTGATAGTACATTAGGAATAGAGTGGAGAAAAAGCGCCAATGCTTGTTGGGTGAGTAGACATAGTTAAGTTCTGTATTGTAGAGTTTTTCGGGCACGGGCAAGTTGTTCACACTGGCTTCAATATCATCTCTATTGGGTTCTTTTTGTGCGATACCCAGTATCCAGTTGGCTTGATGCTTATCTCCTTTGATACTCAATTTTGATTTGGGATTGAAGAAGTTGAATTGTAAATCATGCCGTATATCGGGGTTGTTTCGGAAGCCATTGAGGGTATAGTTGACATGTCGGTATTGCAGATCTACCAGCCAGCGCACTTGATCGGTGAGTTTGAAATCGGCCATACTATATACATTAAAATCATTTTTGAATGCATCGAGATTATACCATCTGTACTTATCCGGGAAACCGTATTGAGCCCATATCACATCGCCATAGTGCTTGGCATCGTATTGGTTGTAGTTGAAATAGATACCGGCATCTACTTTTTTGGATACATAGTTGAGATAGAGTCGGCCGCCATAAAAGTGATTATCTAGCCATAGCTGCCTTATGAGATCTACTCTACGTAAAGTGTCGGTGCCGGTCACAAAATCCGGACGCCCATAGCGAGAAAAACGCTGATCAGTTCTATACTCTTCGTAGTAGCCTTTGCCTCTGGTATAGAACAGGGTGCTACCTACTGAAAAGTGTTTATCGATACTATGATCTACAAAAAACTGATAATAATCTTGGCCATAATTATCGGTTTGGTTGTCATAAAAAGTGCCGTCGCTACGCATCCCCAATTCATTATAGCGCCTGTTGGTAGTGAGGCTGTCTTGCGGCACACCATTCCAAGCCTGTCCGGTTCGCTCTCGCCCCCTGAGGTAGTTGAAGCTAAGCTGTGTGGAAGGACTAAGCAAATATTTTGCAGTCACTTGCGCTGCTTTGAGATCGGAAGCGGATCGCTGGATATAGCCATCCGACTGTATAGACGAAAGACGAATGGTAGCAATAAATTTATCATTCAACAGTCCGGTGCTAGCTTTGAGCGTATTTTTTAGTGTACGAAAACTACCCGCATCCATCATGTAGGAGAAGCTGGGTTCGCTTTGTTGTACATCCATGGTATTAATCGTAATCGCACCGCCAAAACTGGCATTTCCATTTTTGGAACTTCCCACGCCCTTGCTAATTTGCAGATCTTGAGCTGAGCTTAGCAGATCAGGGGTATTCACAAAGAAGGTAAATTGGCTTTCGGGGTCATTGACGGGTACCCCATTCATGGTGACATTAATCCGCGACAGATCCGTACCTCGTATACGGATACCGGTATAGCCTGTACCGGCTCCCGCATCAGAATTTACGACTACCGAGGAAAGACTATTGAGCAGAAAGGGTAAATCCTGCCCTTGATTGAGTCGCTCCAGAGTTTGCTTGTCAATCTTTCGAGTAGCTTGTTCATCTTTCGCTACACGATCTTTAATCATGGCGGCAGGCAATTCAATATTTTTGAAACTGTCTACACTCACCTGTGCCTTGCTGATAGTGTGGATGCCAAGGCATAGCATCATGATGCATACGTTACGCATGTTCATAAAAATGTTTTGTGCTGTGTGCTCATCACACATAGCGGTTATACAATACAGGTAAGAGGGAAATAATCAGTTCTTACCTTTCCTAAACAGCATTACCTGTTCCAGGTTCACGGGTTTAATCTCAGAATGGCCAATGCCAAACACCCCGAGGTATAGTCAAAAACTCTAGCAAATAGAAAATTTTGGACTAATGCGAAGCAAAAATATGTCGCAAATTGATATTTTTCAAGTAATTTTACTATCTATAATCAATACTAGTTATGAAAAAACAATTTTTTGCCTTCGTATTCGCTGTTTTACCACTATTCCTCTCAGCACAAAAGAAATCGAGCTATACCATCCTATCTGATTCACCACAAGAAGCAGTTATACAAGTAGAAGTAGGTGATATTGCCTACCACAAAGTCACTACACCTCAGGGACAGCAACTCGTGATCACGGTGGACAATGGTACCGCACTCCTCCAAAAAGGTGCGCCGGATCTGCCCAAGCTTGCCTTCTCTCTCATCATCCCCAACGACAAAAATTCCAGCATTAGTGTGCTCGATACCAAGTATACAGACATACCCTCTATCACCGTTGCTCCCAGCAAAGGCAAGATCTACCGTGATCAAAAACCATCCCAAATTCCTTTTACCTATGGCGACGAGTACCAAAAAAACGCCTTTTTCCCTGCTCATCTGGCGAGTCTGAATACGCCTTTTATCATCCGCGATTACAGAGGGCAAACAGTACATGTCAATCCGGTACAATACAATCCGATTACCAAAACGCTTCGTGTTTACCACAGCCTCAAACTAAAAATCGAATACAACGGAAAATCCACAACAAATGTCCTCCCGTCTACTGAGCCAATACAAGATCTGGTAGACATATTTGACGGTATCTATGCCGACCGATTTATCAATTACAAAACATCATCGGCACCCTACACCCCTACCAGGCAAAACGGTAGTATCCTTGTCGTATGCCCTGCATTATTTCTCGACGATATAGCACCCTATGTGCAATGGAAAGAACAAAAAGGATTTAAGGTTTTCCTGTGCAACACAGATACACTCTCAGGAGGTGTAAACGAAACCGGTATTCGATCCGTAGCCACCCATTATTACAATACCCATCAGATAGCCTACATGCTCATCGTGGGCGACCACCCCATCATTCCTACACGCAATGCCGACTATGCGCAGTTTCCCATGATCCTTGGCCCTTCCGACAATGCTTATGCCTATCAAAGTGGCAATGATCACTACCCCGAATTTATCGTAGGGCGTTTTTCGGGCGATACCAAACAGCATATTCAGACCATGGTAGCCAGAACACTCTCTTACGAAAAAACACCTAATGTAAGCTCCAATTGGATGCAACATCAAGTAGGTATAGCCAGCGACGAAGGACCCGGCGACGATAATCAAATGGACTGGGAACACATGAGAGAATTAAAAGATAGTAATATCAATCATTATCACTTCGTACAAAAATATGAACTCTACGAAGGTAGTCAAGGTGGTGCCGACGCACCCGGAAATCCCGGAAAAAACGACCTTATCAACCATATCAATAGTGGTGTTGGCCTTATCAACTATTGCGGCCATGGTACTACAGACGCATTCTCTACTACCGGGTTCTCCAACGCAGATATGAATTCGCTCACCAACACGGAAGGTCAATGGCCTGTGATCATTGCCACGGCCTGTCTCAATGGTAACTTTACTATGTCCGAATGCCTCGCTGAGTCTTTTCTCAAAGCAAGCAATGCCTCCGGTGCTGCCACAGGTGCAGCAGCTACAATCATGAGCACTATACTGCAAAGTTGGGATCCTCCCATGCAAGGTCAAGATGAGATGAACGCTATCATACGGGGCGAGCGACCAGGCAACCACAAATCCATTTTCGGAGCAATCGCTATGGATGGGTGCATGAGTGTCAACGACCATTACAATACCGCTATCGACCCTGATGGAGGCAACGAAATCACTGATACATGGACTATTTTCGGCGACCCCAATCTCGAAATTCGCACCAAACATGAAGGTACTTTAACCTGCTCTCACAGCAGCGAAATAGGACGCCACTCCACCTGGTACACCGTAGCCTGCCCTATACCCGATACCCGTGTAGGCCTCTACTATCAAGGCAAATTTTTAGCTTCTGCTATCTCTCAAAATGGCAATGCTACGTTTACGTTCCCGGCTATCACATCCCTTTCTGATACCGTTTTTATCACCGCTACCAAACAGAATTACTTACCTTACTTCGGCTTTACTCGCATAGTCGAGTTTCCCAACTCATTGAGCACTTCTCAAACACTAACACCCACTATTTTCCCCAACCCTAGTAGCGAACACATACAAATTCTTTTCCCTGATATACAACATTACAGCATCACCGATCTGAGCGGACGAATCATCGTTTCTACTTCTCTATCCGAACCCACTTCGCTGCTTAATATCCCTGTCTATCAACTCAGTGCCGGTTCTTACAATATCTATGTCAAATCATCCAAGAGCAATGGCCAGCAATTGTTTACAAAACTTTAATGCATAGCACTCCTCCATTATTTTCATACAGCAATTTTTTTTAAATTGATCTGGGGCGGCAGACACGCTTTCCGTTGCAAGGCGGCACGTCGCTCCGCTCCTGTGGCA
>DAIUCL010000094.1:0-10379 GCA_036846185.1 Chitinophagaceae bacterium | reverse complement strand
GTAGAAAAAGAAATAGATCTGAATACTTTTGTTAATCTTCCTACTGCTCATCACCATCATCACTAGTGCAATGGTACTCTCATCACGTTGCACCAATTTCATTTCATAATTTTTTGATAATTACCCATCTTACTAAGATGGGTAATTTATATTTACGACATATATTATTTTACAATGTTAAAACTTCGCCCTATTTCATTTTTCTTAATGCTGATTTCTTGCATACTCCATTCTGAATTTGAGGTGAATGCACAGAGAATATCACTTCGAAAGGATATCGTAATGGTAGATGGAGAGCCTTATTGTGAATTTTACAATATAGGTACTGTCACGAATCAAGCTTACACCGTAAAAAACAACAAAGGAAAAGAACTTATACTCATCGATCAATCGCAGCTACGGAATGCTGAAGGTAATGCTCTTCTACGATTTATGTTTATAGATATGCCGGATTATGAAGCCTTTATGCCCGTAAGTTTCAATTTCAGAAAGCAAATGACGCGCCTTCTGGTGACCTATAATCTGATAGAGAATAATCAGCTTAACCCCAAGTCGGTAGAGCGCTTTTGCCGAAATTATAACGGCTATTTTCAAACCAACAGAATCGAACCAAAACTTGTCAATAATTCACAAAAGGGAGCTGATCAAACTAATCAAAAATCAACTACAGAACTCCCAGCCATCAATAACGACAATACCCAAACAAAGCAAAATGTTAAGGATGAAACGATTAATGGTATGGATGATTATGTAGAACCAAACCAAGCAAATACCACACCCAAAACGATCACATACCCAAGCAAGGATGATCTAAATACCGATTATGAGTATCCGGTAGTCGAGAGAGACATCGAACAGGCCATCTTCTTATCAGGTAATACTATCCGTCAAGATTTTAAAGAAATTGGTAGCTATACATCCGAAGAGTTTTCAGAAAGTGGTTCATCATACATGCTTCTCACCTTTAAAGACATAAACCAAATAAAAGTCGCAGAAGCTCGCTACAGTGAAGGGGATGCTGAATGTGAGTTAATTACGATTCGAGATGGCAAACGAAGAATAGTGACTATTCCAAAGTCGGATATGTATACTATCGTCAAAGATTTAGTCAGCAAACTATCATTCCTGCTGTATTTGTAACACTATAATTAAAGAAACTCTTATTCAGCAAGCTTTTCAATTTAATTAATAGAATAAGAGGGTTACACTATCGATATTGTGCTATAAAACTATCCACACTTTCCATCATATGGCTGAGCTGTATCTCATTCAGTCCATGATGGCAAGCCATGAGCATACCTCCTCTCATCACTTTATCTGCTTCAGGATAGCCTTCACTGCTAGCTTTGTGAGCGATATTTTTGAAACCAGGCTGTCGCAGTATATTACCTGTAAATACAGTACGTGTTTGAATATTTCGTTTTTCCAAATACAATTGCATATCTCGCCGAATAAAAGGAGCCGTATCTCTTATAGTTATTGCGATCGCTAACCACCCTGTGCGAGAATTAGGCAACTGTTTGGGAAGTATAAAAAACTCCTCATATTGCTCAAAAAATGCCCTCAACTTGGTATAGTGCTGTGTCCGTAAGTCAATGTTTTGAGCAAGTTTGCTTAACTGGACTAATCCAAAGGCCGCACCCAATTCTGAAGGTTCAATATTGTAACCTGGCTCTTCAAATACAAATTTTGCATCATACGGTATACCATCAACTTCCACGTTGAAGCGATTTTCAATTTTTTCACTCTCTACAAACAAGGAAGATGAACGCCCCCAACTACGCAGCAATTTGCCTCTTCTCAAATGCTCTTCATCATTTACACATAGCATACCACCATTACCGGCACAATTGATGATGTGAGAGCCATAAAAGCTAGTCGTACTCATATCTGTAAAGCGGCCACTACTTTCACCCTCTATTTCAGCTCCTAATGTATCCGCACTATCTTCAAGCACAAACAAATTATGTTTGTTGGCAATCTCTCTGAGCTTTTTCCAATCCGGTAAGTTACCGATCAGATTAGGGATAATCATTGCTTTCGTATTAGGGCCTATCATTTCCTCTACACGATCAGCATCGATATTGTAAGTACCTTCTTCAACATCCACAAAGGCTGGTATCCATCCTTTTTTTACAATAGGCGCTACCGTTGTAGAAAAGGTTAATGCTGGTGTTATGATTTCACTACCCTTATCATAATTAAGTAGATCAGCTGCCAGGTACAACGCACTTGAACCCGAATTTACCCCTATGCCATATTTCTTTTGATAAAGAGCCGCTATTTTCTCTTCAAATGCTCTAACATGCGTACTCATTTGAGTCGTAGTCTTCAATACATGCACCACGGCATCTATCTCATCTTGTCCGTGAACAGTAGTACCATAAGGCACATAAGGGTAGTCGTTCATATTGTTTATTTCTCGCAAATTTATTCCAAGCTTTTTTATTTCCATGCTTTATTTTCACAAGCATTTGATAAATCATAGCTATACATCATCAACCCAAGTAAGAGCCATACAATAATACATATTTTTGGGAGCTCATCTTCAGATATTCTATGAAGCACCCGTCTTGCTCTACGCTATATCTGCCCCTGCACCATGCAGCCTGCACATTGAATAGGTAGTATGCAGGGGCAGGATGCCGCTGCGATCAAGGCTAGCTTTCATCGCCTGAATCAATATTTAGCTTTTATCGCCTTTACGCAGATCCTAGCTGTATATTATTTTTCTTTACTCTTTTTCTCTGGAGTTTTTTCATCCCTTATATCCTTTGTCTTACTCAAAGCATCCAGCTTTGTACGTAATGTATCATATCTTTTATCCTCCCAGTTCATCAGTAAGTAAAAATACTTTTTCACCTTATCCGGATTTTCGCGCACAAAATACCGAAATTGCGAATATAAATCCGGGTGAAATAAAGTGATAAAAACATAACAGTCCAGATACTTCATATCCATCATCAGCCGCGCGAAGGGAAACTTGCTCATGCCTGTTCTATCCAACATATATTTCCATCCATACAATTCCAAATACAATTCAGTCGTTTTCTCATTAGGTTTCACAAAACCCAAGGTATCAAAATAGCTCTGCACATCCCCTTTGGAGGCCTGATATTGCATCCAGGGGCTTTTGTCTTTGGCAATGATTTCTTCATAAAAATGAGCCGTAGTTAGAGGAAAAACCTCTCTTTTTATCCAAGGGTCATACATGGTTTTACCTTTTTTTTCCATCACCCGTTTCAGAAAGGCCCAGTAAGTATGTTCCGGATAGATCATCAACGCTTCGATAATCATAGAGGCTGCTTCTTCATATTTGCCAATATTATAATTCATTATAGCTGCTTTGTAATAAGGCTCAGGCCTATCAGGTTCGATTAGAGATGCCTGCTGGTATCTTCTAAGTGCCATCGTGTCCTTGCCAATATAGAAGTAAGCATCGCCCAATTGTAAATATGCTGAAAAAAACAAAGGGTAGTCACTTAAGAGTTGTTCCAATTTTCGGATAGCCGGTGCAAACTTGTTTTCTGCCATTTCTTGCTGCGCCTCTTCCCATATGCTAATATGCTCTTCCGTCATAGCAGGGTCGGTCTGAAGGGTATCTACCAGCATCATTCGTAGCAGATGAGAGCAACTATCCGCTCTCGAATGCGTTAGTAATGCTTTGCGTGCATTCAATATCAATTCGTTTTTGTAGCTTTCGAATGGAATTTGTGCCAAATCGCTCAATAGCTTGAGTTGTTTTTTTCTTTGCTTATCACTTCGTGTTTCTCTTGAAAACAAAGATTCCATAGATTCGTCCTCTACTTCATTTTCGTCTGCTAAAAGGCTGGGTGAAGTATCTACAGGAGCAATTTCTTCTTCCCATTTTTTATCACGCTTTTCTTTTCTTCGCTCTTTTTTGGAGGATGTAGAGGCCCCTCTGTCCAGTCCATTCCATGCCGCAAAATCGCTAACTGTAGCGTTAGAAGTGTCACTACCCTCCGAGATAGAATCAGTAGAAAGATGACCAGCCGTAGTGTCTGAATGTAAGGGTGCCAGCTCTTCCAACATATCACTTGCATCGCGTATTCTGTCCAATACTTGTTTTTGAAGCAATACCAAAGCTTCGCTGAAATAACTAGTTTCCGGTCTGTCACGTATCAGTTCTTTGAGAATTTTTTCTCCTTCATAAATTTTGATATTGTTAAACATTTTACGTGCACGTTCTACCTTTTTTTTATCCTCGGGGCTAATAGGCTTGTCGATTTGTTTGAATGCTTGCGAATAGGCTCTATTTCCTATGCAGGAAAAAATGAATATTAATATAGCAAATACACTTCGCCATAATGGAATAGGTAAAAATTGACAGAATATGCAACTCGTCGTACGAACAGTTTTCATCGCACTATTAAGGGATAGAAGTAGTATGATCCTTTGCTTACGCATGGTTTGAAATTGAATAAAGTGCAAATTCACTGCAATGGAATACTGTATGCATGTATTACTTTTGCTGCAAAATAGACTATAAATTTATGAAAGACAAGTCAAATAGATGGAGAATCATTTATCAAATATTGATAATAACCCTCGTATTGAATTCCTGTAGTAAACCCAATGCAGATTATATTATCTATAATGCCAAGATATATACTGTTAATGAAGCTTTTGATACGGCACAAGTTATGGTAATAAAAGAGGGTAAAATACTCGACATAGGTGGGCTAGATTTGCTAAATACATATCGTGCAGTCAACAAAATAAATGCACAAGGCCGATATATCTATCCGGGTTTCAACGATGCCCATTGTCACTTTACCGGCTATGCAATGGATAAGTATAAATTAGCCTTGTTTGGTACAGATTCTTTTGAAGAGGTGGTAGCTGCTGTAGTCGATTATGGGGCAAGGAATACCCGGCAATGGATAGAGGGTAGAGGATGGGATCAAAATGACTGGGACGTTAAAGAATTTCCTACTAAGGATACATTGGATAAATTGTTTCCCAATACACCTATTTTCTTGATGCGTATTGATGGGCATGCGGCCTTGTGTAATCAAAAAGCCTTAGAGCTGGCGGGTATCACACTCAATACCAAGATTGAAGGGGGAGAGATTTTACAAAAAAATAATCAACTGACGGGATTATTGATAGATAATGCGGTCGATTATGTGAAAAAAATTATACCTATTAGAACCCGTGATGAAGTGGTAGCCGATTTTGTCAATGCCGAGAAAGACTGTGTGAGCCTTGGTTTGAGTTCGGTGACAGATTGTGGTTTGAAAAACCAAGTGGCAAAATGGCTTGAATATGCTTATGAAAAGAAACAATTGAAGATAAAAACATCCTTCATGCTGGCAGATGAAAAGGATAATTACGATGACTTTCTTCAATCGCCCTTTGCACGTACAGATCGTTTTCATTGTATTGGTTACAAAGTATATTCGGATGGGGCATTGGGCTCAAGGGGAGCTTATCTTTTGGAAGATTACCATGATCGACATCAGCACAAAGGGATATTACTCAAGTCAAAAGATAGTCTTGAGGCACTGGCACGCTTGTTGTATGCCACCGATTATCAATTATGTACTCATGCTATTGGTGATGGCGCAAATCGTTTGGTATTGCAGTCTTATGCATCGGTTTTGCCTGCGGATAATGATAGAAGGTGGCGTGTGGAGCATGCTCAGGTAGTTTCACCAGAAGATTTGCATTATTTCAAAGATTATAAAACAGTACCATCGGTACAGCCTACGCATGCGACAAGTGATATGTACTGGGCAGAGAAGCGTTTGGGGCAAAATAGAATCCAAAGTGCTTATGCTTACAATGACTTGCTATCACAACTAGGCTGGATGCCATTAGGTACTGATTTCCCGGTGGAGGAGTTAAATCCTTTGTATACTTTTTGTGCGGCAGTGTTTAGAGTGGATAAGAAAAATTTTCCGGATAATGGTTTTCAGATGAACAATGCGCTGAGCAGACAAGACGCCTTGAGAGGGATGACGATATGGGCTGCAAAAGCTGCTTTTGAGGAAAAAGAAAAGGGCAGTTTAGAAAAAGGAAAATGGGCTGATTTTGTGATATTGCCTATCGATTTAATGACCGCATCTGTAGATACTATATACAAGTCTGGTGTAGTAGCGACCTACATCAATGGCGAATGTGTATATAGAAATCGTAAGTAAAAGAACAGCCAAATTTTAGTACAGAAGATGAAAAAATAGCCCTGATTGCAGCGGCATACTGCCCCTGTATGTTTCATACCATTTAAACGAAGGTGTATTGAAGGGGCAGATATAGCGAAAAGCAGGAAGTGGCTTGGGAATGAGATGTTGCTGAGCTCCTAAAAAAGTTTTCAAATTTCAGGAATTTGCGGTGAGCCAACTGAAATTTACGAGCTTTTCATAACATTTTTTAGACATGGGAATAAGTGATTTGGTTGTAGGTTTGCGAAATGAATAATTTAGATACATTGGCTCTGAGCGAAACTGTAGCCTATTTGCAAACTAAAACAGCTATAAAACCCAGAGCTGGCATTATACTGGGTAGTGGTCTGGGTGGATTAGTGGAGGATTTGGAGATAGAGTGTAGCTTGGGGTATGATGAGATTCCGCATTTTCCGATTAGTACGGTCAAAGGGCATGGGGGGAGATTATTGTTTGGTAAGTTGCATGGTGTAGAGGTGGTGATGCTGAGTGGGCGATTTCATTATTATGAGGGGTATTCGATGCAGGAAGTGACATTTCCTGTACGTGTGATGAAGATGCTTGGAGCTTCTGTGCTAATGGTGTCAAACGCTGCGGGTGGAATGAATACGGCTTTTAAGGTAGGCGATTTGATGATCATTAATGATCATATCAATTTGTTTCCGGAGCATCCATTGCGTGGAAAAAATGATGAAATGTATGGCCCTCGTTTTCCGGATATGACAGAGCCTTATGCGCTGAGCTTAATAGCTAAAGCTAAGGGAATAGCGAAACAGGAGTCGATTGATGTGCATGAGGGAGTGTATATAGGGCTGCAAGGGCCTACATTTGAAACAAAAGCTGAATATAGGTTTTTGCATATAATAGGAGGAGATGCTGTGGGGATGAGTACTGTGCCGGAGGTTATTGTGGCTCGTCATATGAACATGCAGGTCTTCGGGATGAGTGTGATTACAGACCTTGGTATTCGAGAGGAAATGAATGAGATAACACATGAAGAAGTGTTGGAAGCGGCTAATGCTGCTGCCCCTAAGATGGCTCTTATTTTTAAGAAATTAGTATCAACACTTGATTAATTGACTGATTTGATTCTTAGCAAAAAAAATAAAAGGATAATGGGAATTTGCTGGAGTGTATTTTTTGTACTTCATCACAGTCCACGTATTATGGCTCAGGTGATGTCTAATATGGGTAGTAGTTCTAATCCTATGACGTCGGATGTGAAAATCAAATCGGATACATCCATAAGAAAATTGGATGATAAAATTCTAATCTTCAAATACAGCTTATCGGATAGTACAAGGAAAATGATTGATACGCAAATTCATTCCTTTCACCTTCTGCGTTTGCCTTCTATATGGATGCAAGATTTGGGCAATAGTTATACATCGGCACAGTCATTATGGTTTATGCCATCATTAGATCCTTCTCTACGACTTGGCTACACATCTGCAGATTTATTTATGCTAGGGCCTCATAATAATGTTCATTACAATACTACACGTCCTTATACAGCACTAGAGTATAGGATGGGTAGTAAACAAGAGCAGTCAATAGAAATCATTCATACTCAAAATATAAGTGATAAATGGAATGTACATACACATTACAAAAAGCAAGGCTCTCCGGGTTTTTATAAGTTGCAAAAATCGAATAATGATTTAATTCATCTAGGGAGTGATTATTTCAGTAAGAATTCACGTTATCGTGCCGTATTTGATTTTAATTACAATAAATTTCAACAAGACGAAAATGGAGGAATACTTTCAGACTCATTTTTGCTGGATGCCCGATATCGTGATAGAAGATTGATTCCTGTGAGAGCCAATAATATAGGTGGGCGCCAAAACCAGTCTTCTATCCGAAACTATTTTCGCCATTATGAACTCAATTTTATGCATGAGTGGAGTTTACGCTCTAAGACTACAGATTCGTCAAAGGATGAAGTGAGTTCCTATCAGAAAAAGGATTTAATCATTCGTCAGCGTATATATAATCTTAGTTCGCTTCACCGATTTAAAGATGTGTTGCCGGATGTAGCAGATTATGAGCCATTGTCGTTGACAGCTATTCAGAATGGAGATTCGTTGTATTCGAGCTATCGATTTCATAGGGTAGGGACACAAATATCTTTATTAGGTAAGATGGCCATTGCGGAAAGGCCATTTTCTCTCGAATTGGGCTATGGTAGCGAAACAGATAAGATAGAAACCTTGGTTCAAGAGGAGCGTTTTTTTAATAATTATATTACAGCGAGATTAGAAAAAATTCGTGTTTCTATAGAGCAGTGGCGATTAGAGGTAGGTTTGAAAAGTTATTTTACGGGAAATGCTAAAGGAAATGTGCAATTGAATGGCAGAATGCAGAAGCAAGTGAAATCATGGGATGTAACGGTATCTGCTTCTCAAAGTATTCAGGAGGCGCCTTATCAACTTTCGCATTGGGCTACAAATTACAGTAGCGATAGCAAGTCCTTTTCAAAACAGAGTATTAGTTTGTTATCGGCAGATTTAAGACATACTCAAACTCAAACGAGATTATTGTTGCAGTATACGATGCTAGGAAATTATATCTATAGAGATACCAGCTTAATTGCGCAACAATATGAAGGTGTTATACCTGTTTCTCAATTGCAGCTTTGTAAAGTATTTCATTATAAAAAATGGTTTTTGGATAATGATATCTCTTTACAGTGGGTAAGTGAGGCTAGTCCGGTACATATACCACGTTGGATGTCGCGACATTCAATGTCGTATAGGGGATTTGCATTTAAGTCAAAATTACAAGTAGCGTCGGGTGTTCGTGTGCGATTTAATAGTGGGTATTTTGCTGACCAGTATGTACCTGTTTTATATAGCTTTGTGACACAGTACTCGACTCGAATTGCCAATTGGCCTCAGCTCGGTGTGTTTTTTAATTTTAAAGTAAAACGATTTAGAGCAAGTATTGCATTGGATGAATTACAACAATTGGTGATTGCAAATAATAAGAATTACATTCATTATCATGCTCAAAATGCGATGCTACGATTTGGTTTTAATTGGGTTTTTATTAATTGATTTATGGCCATTATATGAGTTTTGGATAATCAGCTTTTGGTAGATGTGTTGGGTATGAATACTCAAAATCAAATAATAATTGTATTTTTGATATCTAATATTGCAATATGCATTATATACAAAGCTCACTTTTTACACAATATGGTTTGTATTTTTTGATACTATGTATGTTGTGCGTGTCCGTAGTTGCATATGTACATAACAATGATAAATTGCTTAAAAGGTCACTTTTCAGTTCTTTCTTCTTGTTCGTTGTTTCATTAGTGGTATCTACTTTAGTGCATCATTCTGGTGCGGATATATACCTCAATAAGGGTCTGCTGGCAACCCTACAAGAAGGGGAGAAAAAGATTACCAGTCCGGATATTTTTTATCGAATTTTAGAATTTTTGACTGAGCAAATTGTGAAAAGACTATAAACAATACTGCTAGGTTGTATACTTAAGGCAGTTCGTGTTTGAAGTCGCTGGTAACATAGAATTTGATGTCGGGGTTGTTTCTACGTTCTGTATTGAGGTACCACTCACTTTCGGCAAGATATACCAAGTGATGTTCTTTGTCTTCTACCACATTGTTTTGTTTGAAGCGAACAAAATCCAGTACCTTTTGTTGATCACCTTTGATCCAGCAAGCTTTATAGAATGGAAGGGTTTTGAAGCTACAGGCGGCACCGTATTCTTGCAGTAATCTGTACTGTATCACCTCAAATTGCAGATCACCCACACAACCAATGATTTTTCGGTTGCCTCCGTGTTGGGTAAACAACTGAGCGACTCCTTCATCGGTTAATTGTGAAATCCCTTTTTCTAGTTGTTTGGTTTTCATAGGGTCGTTGTTCACTAGTTCTTTGAATATTTCGGGAGAGAAGCTAGGAATTCCGATGTAACTCATCATTTCACCTTCCGTGAGTGTGTCACCTATTTTGAAGTTGCCGGTGTCGAAGAGTCCCACTACATCGCCGGGATAGGCGTCGTCCACTACATTTTTTTCGCGCGCCAAGAAGGTGTATGGGTTGCTGAATCGTACATTCTTTTCAAGACGTACATGTTTGAAAAATTTATTGCGTTCAAACTTCCCGGAGCAAACTCTCAAGAAGGCTACTCGATCTCTATGCCTTGGGTCGATATTGGCA
>DAIUCL010000093.1:0-10422 GCA_036846185.1 Chitinophagaceae bacterium | reverse complement strand
GATCCGGTAGGTGCTTGTGTGGGTATGAAAGGGAGTCGTATTCATGGAATCGTACGAGAGTTGAAAAACGAAAATATTGATATCATCAACTTTACGAATAACATACAGCTTCTTATTCAGCGTTCACTTACACCCGCCAAGATATCGAATATGAATATCGATGAAGAGAATAAATACGCAGAAGTATTCATGAAAGCAGATCAAGTATCGCTTGCCATCGGAAAAAGAGGGGTGAATATTAAATTGGCCCAGGAGCTAACCGGATATAATATTGATGTCTATCGCGACGATTTGGAAGAAGGTGAATTTGATATAGAACTAGATGAATTTGCAGATGATATTGACAACTGGGTTATTGATGAATTCAAGAAAGTAGGATGTGATACCGCTCGTAGTATACTGGACTTATCCGACGAAGAACTACTGCGTCGTACCGATCTCGAAGAATCTACAATTAGAGAAGTCAAGGAAATTTTACGATTAGAATTTGATGAAGAAAATAGTCAAAAATAAAAGCCTTATATTTACACATTCTTAGATGAACTAAAGTCCGAGAAAAAATACTGCCTCAGGCAAAAAAGAGATAAGAAAACAGATGTCAGAAACCACAAATACCATACGCCTTATGAAGGCCGCCAAAGAGTTCAATGTTGGTAAATCCACCATTATTGAATTCCTGACTAAGGCAGGTTATGCTGTCGACAATAAACCGGATCCGGTATTGTCGGGCGATATGTATGAAGCGCTCATAGCAGAGTATGATGCAGAGCGTGCCGCAAAACGCAAAAGCGACAAAGTCGTGTTGGCCAAAACAGTAGCCGAAGAAAAGAAAGCGAAAGAAGTAAAAAAGGAAGAAAAGCCTGCAGAAAAAGTAAAGGTAGCTGCTCCCGAAGTAGAAGGTCCCAAAATATTGGGCAAAATCGATTTGGGACCTAAACCTGCTCCTCCTGCAACTCCTCCTCCTATCGTAGAAGAGATTAAGGAAGAAAAACCGGTCGAAGAAAAACCAGTCGAGGAAAAACCTATTGCAGAAGAACCCATCAAAGTGGTAGAAATCTCGGTACCTTCCGAACCCGAAAAAGTGAAGATATCAGCACCAGAGCTGGAAGGGCCTAAAATATTGGGCAAAATTGACATGTCGCCTAAGCCCAAAACAAAAAAGAAATCAGAAAAGGCAGAATCAACGACTAATGAACAGCCGATAGCCGAAAGTAAAAAACCTGAGGCAATTGATGATAAGCCTGCTGAAGTATCTCCGGTCCCAGAGCTTGACTTGACTACCTCAGCTCCCGTGGAGGAAACTCCCCCTACAGTAGTACCCGATGAAGTAGTACTCCATTCGATCAAAAGAGAAAAACTGGAAGGCCCGAAAATCATAGGTAAAATCAACCTGCCGGTAGAGCCTTCTAAAGATAACAAACCTAAAGAAAAACGTAAACGCAAACGTATTCCATTGGATGGTAAAGGTGCTCCTCAGCAAGGTGGCGCACCAGGCACCAACCCCGGTGGACCGCAGCGAGACAATCGCTCAGGCGGTGGAGCTTATGGCAATAGAAATAATCGCGACCAACAGCGTGGACCTAGAAAAGAAGAAGACAAAGTCATCGATCAAAATGCCATCCAAGATAAAATAAAACAAACTCTTGCCAAACTCGGATCTACTACACGCGGTAAAAGCCTCAAAGCAAAATATCGCCGAAACAAAAGAGAGGAAATGGCCGAAAAACGTGCCAAAGAAGAAGGTGAAAGAGAAAATAATAATTTGCAACTCACCGAGTTTATCTCCGTAAGCGAACTAGCCAATCTGATGGATGTGAGCTTCTCAGACGTGATCGGTAAATGTATGAGCCTGGGTATCATGGTGTCAATCAACCAGCGCCTAGATGCTGAAGTAATCGAATTGGTCGCAAGTGAATTTGGTTTTGAAGTAGAATTTATCAATCTGGAGCAAGAAGCAGAACAAGAGATGGAAATCGAAGACGATCCGGAAGATATGGTATCTCGTCCGCCCATTGTCACCATCATGGGACACGTAGATCATGGTAAAACATCTTTACTCGATTATATCCGTAATGCGAATGTGGTAGCCGGCGAATCAGGCGGTATTACCCAGCATATCGGTGCCTATGAAGTGACACTCGAAAGCGGTAAGCAAATCACCTTTTTGGATACACCCGGGCATGAGGCCTTTACCGCCATGCGTGCACGTGGTGCCAAAGTGACAGATATCGCCGTTATCGTAGTCGCTGCCGACGATTCAGTGATGCCTCAAACCCGTGAAGCTATTAGTCACGCACAAGCCGCCGGTGTGCCTATGATCTTTGCTATCAACAAGATAGATAAAGACGGCGCCAATCCAGAACGTATACGTGAGCAACTGAGCGCAATGAATATACTCCTCGAAGAATGGGGCGGTAAATTCCAATCACAAGAAATATCTGCAAAATCAGGTCTGAACATAGACTTATTGCTCGAAAAAATATTATTAGAAGCCGAAATACTCGACCTCAAAGCCAACCCCGATCGCTATGCAACCGGTACTATCGTAGAAGCCTCGCTCGACAAAGGTCGAGGATTTGTATCTACCTTGCTGGTACAAAGCGGTACGCTCAAAATAGGTGATATGGTCGTGGCAGGTTCCATATACGGTCGTGTAAAAGCCATGTCGGATGAACGCGGTAAGAAAAAAACTAGTGCAGGCCCTTCTACTCCAGCCCAAATACTAGGTTTGAACGGCGCACCTCAATCCGGCGAAAAGTTCAAAGTATATGAAGATGAAGACGAAGCCAAAGAAGTAGCTACACACCGAGCACAAATACTCCGTGAACAAGGTATGCGCACCAAAAAACATATCACCCTCGATGAAATCGGACGACGTCTGGCATTGGGCAACTTCAAACAGCTCAACGTGATTATCAAAGGTGACGTGGATGGATCAGTAGAAGCACTCAGCGATTCCTTGCAGAAACTTTCTACGGATGAAGTAGCCGTGTCGGTAGTGCACAAAGCCGTAGGGCAAATCACCGAATCGGATGTACTGCTTGCCACCGCTTCAGATGCGATTATACTTGGCTTCCAGGTGCGTCCATCTTCCCAAGCCGCTCGCCTGGCCGAAAACGAAAATATCGAAATACGCTACTACTCCATCATCTACGACGCTATCGACGAAATCAAGAGCGCCATGGAAGGTATGCTCGAACCCAAAATTGAGAAAAAAGCAGTGTGTAATATTGAAGTTCGCGAAGTATTCAAAATCACAGGTGTGGGCGCTATCGCCGGTTGCTTTGTTCTCGAAGGCAAAATCAAACGAGATACCAAAATCAACCTCATCCGCGATGGTATCGTCATCTACAATGGCGAAATGTCCTCGCTCAAACGCTTCAAAGACGATGTGAAAGAAGTACTCTCCGGTATGGAATGTGGTATAGCCATCAAAAACTACAACGATCTCAGAGTAGGTGATATCATCGAAGGCTATGATGAAATCGAAATCAAACGTACGCTGTAAACATATCTGGTACTACATCCACTAAATTTCAATTCCACTAAACAGGACACCCCCGGTTTAGTGGAATTTTTTTTGGAGCTCATCCACATTACCCTATTCATCCACTTCCTGCTCTCCGCTATATCCCTCCGCCCCCACGCACTCTGCTCGGCAGCTTCGGGGATGCCGCTGCGATCAGGGCTACTCTTCATCGTCTATTTCATGATGCATCAATCCCGGTGTTATCCCTCAGTTTAAGATGCCAATATTCATTCAAGCACATTTGGTTTTTTCCGACAAGCATAGCCCATACTAAAAAACCAATTGAGCTTGAATTTTTCCTAACTCACGGACGAACGAATTAAATAATAAATTGTACTTTTAACAAATTAGTCTAAACAAATACGACAAGATGAATTCTTTTGGACAATATTTGCGAAACAGACGAGAACAACTTGGTCTACCATTAAGGAAAGTAGCATCGGAACTAGACATTGACACTTCGAATATGAGCAAGACTGAGAGAAGGGAACAAGTGGCGATAAAAGAAATACTGCCGACACTGGCTAAGACCTTAGAAGTTAAGGAAAAGGATATGGAAATTGAATTCATCAAAGCATTCATTCTGTCTGACATTGGAGATTTAAAAATTTTTGAAAATCTACATGGAAGAAACGCTGAACACCATTAAAAGCCGCAACTAAATATGAGTTTAGACAATAAAATAGACCAAACAGACTTAACTTTCTTCACCAACGAAGAAGGACATACTTTACTAAGTAGATTCAAATCAACACTTAAAGACACGCAACTTTTTGATGTGTTGGTTGGGTATTTCAGAGCAAGCGGTTTTCACCAATTATATGACGCACTTGAACCTGTTGAAAAAATAAGAATTCTTGTTGGGCTGAGTGTTGACAGAGACTCTTACAAGATGATGCAATACCATCAACAAAGTGGCACAATAGACTTTGAATCGCATCAACGCACTAAAAAACGCTACCAACAGAATCTAAAGGAGGAAATTGAAAACAGTGATGAAAATGACAACCGCCTTGAAATAGGAATTCGCAAGTTTATTGAATTTCTTAAAGCCGACTGCCTAGACCCTGCAATGGACAAAGCATATTACGGCAATGGAAAGAAACTTGAAATTAGAGCCTATCCATCAAAAAACATTCACGCTAAAGTTTACATTGGCAAATTCAAGCCCGAAGACCGTGATTATGGCTTTGTGATTACTGGTTCGAGTAACTTTTCTGAATCGGGTTTTGTGGCAAATCGTGAGTTTAATGTTGAGTTACGAAGTAAAAGAGATGTTCTTTTTGCCGAAGAACAATTCAATGTGCTTTGGAAAGAATCGGTTGACATTTCAGAAGACTTTGTTGATACTATTCAAAATAATACTTGGCTCAACGACCAAATCAAACCATACGAACTCTATTTAAAACTGATTTACGAATATCTGGAAGAAGATATCAATTTGGCGGATGAATTTGAGCCATTCCTACCAGATGGTTTTATGAAATTGAAATACCAAAATCAAGCAGCTATTCAGGCAAAGAAGATTTTGGAAACATACAACGGTGTTTTCTTGGCAGACGTGGTTGGTTTGGGTAAAACCTTCATCACGGCCTTATTGCTTCAACAATTGCAAGGCAGAACCTTGGTGATTTGTCCACCTGTATTGAAAGACTATTGGAAAGATTCACTATTTGATTTTGGTATCAGAAGTTTTGAAGTGGAATCTTTGGGCAAGTTGGAACACATCATCAAAAAAGGTTTGGAACGCTACGATTACATTGTGGTGGACGAAGCTCACCGTTTTAGAAATGAAAACACCCAATCATACGCCAACTTATTAGACATCTGCCGTGGCAAAAAAGTGATTTTGGTAACGGCAACACCGTTGAACAATACCGTTGACGACATTTTCGCTCAGTTAAAACTGTTTCAAGCACCTAAGAATTCAACCATTCCGGGTATTCCGAATTTGGAAAAATACTTTTCAAATTTCAGAACACGATTGGCTAAACTTGAAAAGACCGACCCTGAATATAAAAAACTCATCAAAGCCATTTCTGACGATATAAGAAATAGCATTTTACGCTATGTGATGGTTCGAAGAACCCGAACAGACGTAATGACCTATTTCAAACAGGATATGAAAATGCAGGGATTGACTTTCCCCAACTTGGACAATCCACAAAAAATCGTGTACAAATATGAAGGTGAGTTAGAAACCATTTTCAACAACACCATCAAAAAGCTACAAGAGTTCACCTATGCCCGATACACGCCTTTGCTTTACTACATCGGGAATAAAGCTTTGAGCGAATTTGAAATGCAGCAACAACGCAACGTTGGTGGATTTATGAAGGGTATATTGGTAAAACGATTGGAAAGCAGTTTCCATGCATTTCGCCAAAGTGTTGACCGCTTCATCACTTCCTATGAAAAGTTCATTGCTATGTACAAAAACGGCACGGTGTACATCAGCAAAAAAGTGGATGTGTACGACCTGATTGAAAGCGACAACATTGAACGTCTTGAAGAATTTGTGGAAGAAGAAAAGGCACATAAGTACGATTCACAGGATTTCAAAAAAGACTTCCTTGACAAACTGGAATTTGACCTTGCTATTTTAAAGGAAGTAAAAAAACTGTGGCAAACGGTCAACTCTGACCCGAAGTTGGAAACATTCATTAAGGAGCTTAAGTCCAAAGCAGCCCTAAAAAGCAACAAATTGGTCATTTTCACAGAATCGAAAGAAACCGGAGATTACATCTACGAAGCTTTGCAAGATGAGTTCAAAGGCAAAGTGATGTTTTATTCCAGCACGGGCGGACGACACACTGACAACAAACTCACTTCAAACCACACGGTTTCAAGAGACATCATAACATCCAATTTCGACCCGAAACACAAAGAGAAAAGTGACGACCTGAAAATATTGATTGCCACAGATGTGTTAGCAGAAGGTATCAACCTACACCGTTCCAACGTACTTATCAATTACGATTTGCCTTGGAATCCTACACGGGTCTTGCAGCGTGCAGGTCGTGTAAACCGTTTGGGTAGCAACTTCCCGAATGTGCATATTTTCAACTTCTTCCCTACTTCACATTCTGACGAACATCTTGGACTAGAAGTGAACATCACCAACAAAATCCAAATGTTTCACGACATTTTGGGAGAAGATGCCAAATACCTGAGTGACGGTGAAGAATTTGGAAGTCAGGAATTATTCAACACGTTGAACAGCAAAACCGCCTACACAGGTGAAGATGGTGAAGGCGATTCTGAATTGAAGTATCTGGAATTGATGCGAAAGATACGAGATGAAAATCCCGGCTTATTTGAGATAATCAAAAGCCTGCCTAAGAAAGCACGGTCAGGTTTCAAAAAAGAAAACTTGGAAGATGATGCCTTGGTCACCTTTTTCCGAATCGGCAAACTCAAAAAGTTCTACATCAACCAAAGCGGCAAATCGGGTGAGATTACTTTTTTTGATGCAGTGAAAGAATTGGAATGTAAGCCCGATACGCAACGTGCCAACATTCCAAACGATTACTTTCATCTATTGCAAACCAACAAAACACGTTTTGAATTAGACACCACCGTAGGTGATGAACCAACAAAAGGAAGTGGCGGACGTTCAAATGCCAAATACATTGAAACCCGATTAAAAGAAAAGTCTTTCAAAAACTTCAAAGGTTTTACCGATTCCAATGACGAATTTTTGAATGGTGTGCGTGAAATGCTGGCACAAGGAACCATTGCCAAGAAAACAGCACAGTTAATCAAAACGGAATTTGAGAAAACCACCGACCCGCTTCAAATATTGCACATCCTGGAAAAGCATATCCGATATGTAGCCATTGAAGGAGCACAGAACGCCAAGAAATTTCAAAAACGTGAAGTTATCCTTTCAGGTTATTTAACTAAACAATAGAACGCAGATGACACAGAATTAGCTGATAATCGCAGATATGAGTTACGAGAATTATAAACATACAGACATCACAGAGAAGATAATCAAAGCTTTCTATATAGTGTACAATACACTAGGCTTTGGTTTTCTTGAAAAGGTGTATGAAAATGCGATGTTTATAGAACTCAGAAATATGGGTTTGTTTGTTGAAAAGCAAAGAAGGGTAAAGGTTTTTTACGAAGGGCAAGAGGTAGGTGATTATTTCGCTGATTTGATTGTGGATGAGAAAGTGATTATTGAATTAAAGGCTTCGGAAGCTCTATGTGAAGTACACGAATTTCAGTTAATTAATTATCTCAAAGCTACAGAAATTGAAGTTAGTTTACTTCTCAACTTTGGAAAAAAGCCTGAGTTTAAACGTAAAATATTTACCAATGGAAGATAGAATACTGATTACGCATATTGAGCAGATGGTCTCGGATTTTATCAGTGTGAATCTGTCTAATCTGCGTTATCTGCGTGCCATAAAATATTAAATGATGGATAAAAAAAGAGCAATAAATCTAATCGAAGAGACTTTCAATGATTCATTTAGCGAAGATAGATTCATTCGATTCTCTCAAGAGTTACTAAATGATATTGACTTTAGTCACGGTCGAAATTGGTCAACATTGATTTATGACGACTTTGCAGACAAAATCACGAAATATAAACGAGTTGGTCTTTATACTGACCCTGATGGTAATGAAATTGAAGTACTTATTGTAGAAGTGGAGAAAGCCCAAATGCTTGAAAGGGCAAGGACTTCTCTGCGAAATTTTGTGATAAAATGGTTGCAATCTGACAAGAATAAATCAAAATCTCGAGATTACGGATTAGTCGCTTTTTATGCAAAAGACGACAATGGAATAGATTGGAGATTCTCGTTTATAAAGGTCGAACAGACGTCTTTTATGGATGAAGAAAGGGGGAAAGTAAAAACCAAGAAAGAGTTCACCCCTGCCAAACGTTATTCGTTTTTGGTGGGCAAATACGAGAAAGCCCATACCGCCAAAAATCAGTTGTTGCCCTTGTTGCAGAACATTTCCAACAACCCCACCATCGAAGAATTAGAAGCAGCCTTTAGCATTGAAAAGGTTACAGACGATTTCTTCAACCAATACAAAGACCTGTACATAAAACTATATGAGCATTTTGAAAACGACAAAATAGTAAAAGCTGCCATTAAGGAAGCTGGAATAGACAATGCTCGATTTACTAAAAAACTTTTAGGACAAATTGTATTCCTTTATTTCTTACAGAAAAAAGGTTGGCTGGGTGTAGCTCAAAATGAACGCTGGGGAACAGGTAAAAAGCGATTTGTACAAGAACTGTTTGAGCAGGCACAAAACAAGAAACTCAACTTCTTTAAAGACAAACTGCAATATCTGTTTTATGAAGCATTGGCAAAAGAACGAGATAACGAAAACTCGTACTACAAACGCTTCGATTACCGCATTCCTTTTTTGAACGGTGGTTTATTTGAAGCCGATTACAACTGGCAGAAAGCCAATATCAGCATTCCTTCAACCCTGTTTAGGAACGAAGAAAAAAACAAATCTGGTGATGTAGGCACAGGCATCTTAGACGTGTTTGACCGCTATAACTTTACCATTAAGGAAGATGAGCCGCTGGATAAGGAAGTAGCCGTTGACCCTGAAATGCTAGGGAAGGTATTTGAGAATATGCTCGACATCACGGAGCGGAAAAGCAAAGGTGCTTTTTATACGCCCCGTGAAATTGTACATTATATGTGTCAGGAAAGTTTGATTCATTATTTGGACAATGCCCTCAATAGCGGCACCAGCAGTTATCAGGCTTTGGATAGTAACCAATTGAGTTTATTACCGGGAAGTGCCGATAAAAAAGGCAACCTGAAAATTGAATTGGAACACTGCAACCAAATTCTTGTACCGAAAAAGGATATTGAACTGTTCATTCGTGAAGGGCACTTTGCTTTAGAAAATGATGAACGGGTAGCCACCAAAGGTAAAACCAAAACCTATCAGTACCAACTGCCCGAAAGCGTTCGCAAAAATGCCGACCTGATTGACCAAAGACTGAGTAGCATCAAAATTTGCGACCCTGCCATTGGTTCGGGTGCTTTTCCTGTTGGCTTGTTGCACGAATTGGTAAACGCAATGCTGGTACTTAAACCGCATTTGAGTTATGATTACCTGACTGAGAAATTAAAAGATTTTGGCTTTACGCACCGAGAAAGCATCAGCGATAGCCGTTACATCTATCGCCTGAAACGCCACATCATACAAGAAAGCATTTATGGAGTGGATATTGACAGTTCTGCCATTGACATCGCCCGTTTGCGTTTGTGGTTGAGTTTGGTGGTGGACGAAGACGACCTGGACCCGATTGAAACGCTACCCAACTTAGATTATAAGATAGTAGCGGGTAATTCATTGATTGGTTTGCCAGATGGTTCTATGAAAGACTTGAAAGTAGAAGCCGAACTGGAAAAACTAAAAGACAAATTTTACGACATTACGGACGAGAAAGAAAAGAAAGCCCTTCGCAAACAAATAAACACTAAAATACGAGAACTCTTAGATTCTGCCGAACAATTTGCAGGATATAAAATTGACTTTGACTTCAAACTCTTTTTCTCAGAAGTATGGCGGGAGAAAGGTGGCTTTGATGTGGTGATCGGGAATCCACCTTATGTTGTAGACACAACACTTGTAAAATGGCAAAAAGATTTTTTCATAAAAAACTATGTAAGTGCAGTTTATCAAATTAATCTGTATATGCTCTTTATGGAGCAAGCATTTAAATTAAATAAACCTAATGGTTTCAACTCATATATAGTTCCAAATACTTGGTTAGTAAACAAATTAATAGCACCATTTAGAAAGCATTTGCTAACAAATTGTAATCTACTTTCTATTGTGGATTTAACCGAAGAGCAAGTTTTTGACGCTACGGTTTTACCTGTAATATTTACTGC
>DAIUCL010000092.1:0-10438 GCA_036846185.1 Chitinophagaceae bacterium | reverse complement strand
TATAAAAATAACACCTGTTTCTTTATTTTTCGATTGGTTTTGTCTATCTTCGATTGACGGAAGAAAGTGAGGTTTTTTCACAGACTGACGGTGTGCGGCAATCCTAACAGTCCGACAGCACAACTAAATCAATCTAAAGTAATATATACGTATCTGCCTGTTTGACAACTATTTATACATGGTGTGAAAAAATATTATCAAAAATATGACAACCATGTCATTTATTACTCTTACCTTTGTGACAACATTGTCATAAAGAGAAATATGCCAACAGAAACATTTTTAAATTTAGCTGACAAGAAGCGACAGGCTTTTATCGAAACAGCGTTGAAAGAATTTGCAGACAACAACTACGATTCTGCAAGCATCAACAAAATCATTAAAGAGCTAAACATAGCTCGAGGAAGCGTTTATCAATACTTCACAGACAAGCTTGACTTGTGGCTTTATCTAAAAGAGTATTCTGAACTCCAAAAGGTGAAACATATCCAATCTGTTGACAGATGTAAGTATCCTGACTTCTGGTCTTACTATGAAGACCTATTCATTAAAGGCATCAACTTTGACATAGACCAACCTTTATGTAGTCGCTTTTTATACCGAATTGGTTATAAGGAATCAAGTAAAGACGTTGCCGAATACATTGATAATTGGAAAGTAAAAGCCAAAGAAATTTTTACGGTGTGGGTTGAAAACGAAAAAAATAACGGTTCAATCAAAAAAACTGTGAATACTGAAATTGCTGTACAGTTCATTTTATCAATGAGTTCAAGCATTGGAGAACTTATTCAAACAAAATATTCATATTTCATAGAAAGTAATCTTTCAAATGAAAAACCTCTCTTTACCGAGAGCATTGAAGAATACAAAACCTCAGTAAAAGAATTAGTTCAACTTCTTAAAAACGCTTTAAAATAAATCAAATGATACAAGTAAAAAATCTCAACTTTCAATACCCGAACACAAGTAGCTTGGCAATAAAGGGTATCAATTTCTCCATCGAAAAAGGAGAAGTATTTGGCTTTCTCGGACCAAGCGGTTCAGGAAAAAGTACCACACAAAAAATTCTTTTTAAACTTTTGACAGGCTATAATGGAATGGCTCAAATTGACGGAAAAGATGTGAGTGTTTGGGGTAAAGACCTTTATGAAAAAATCGGAGTAGGTTTTGAGCTGCCCAACCATTATTTAAAATTAACGGCATTAGAAAACCTCACTTTCTTCAAAAACTTTTACAATAAAACCCATAATCCAATGGAACTTTTGGATATGGTTGGGCTAAAAAAAGATGCTAACAAAAAGGTTGGTGATTTTTCAAAAGGAATGAAAATGCGTTTGAATTTTGTTCGTTCATTCATACACGACCCTGAAATTCTCTTTTTAGATGAACCTACTTCGGGTTTAGACCCAGTAAACTCCAAAATTGTAAAAGACATCATTGTTGACCTTAAAGCAAAAGGTAAGACTATCTTCATTACAACTCATCAAATGTATGATGCAGAAAAACTTTGTGACCGAGTAGCATTCATTGTTGACGGTGAAATAAAGGCTATGGATAGCCCCGAAAATCTAAAAATAAAACACAGCAACAGAAGTGTTGAAGTGCTCTTCAGAAACTCAGTTGAGAAAGAAAAATATCAACTTGATGGCTTAGGACAAAACAAAACTTTCATGGAAAAACTGCAATCCACTGAGATTGAAACGATACACTCCAAAGAAGCATCATTAGACGATATTTTTATTCAAGTAACAGGAAAAAACTTAGTGTAATGAAACAGTTAGCACATCTATTAAAATTTGACTTCTTACTGATTAATAAGAATAAAATTATCACCATTTCTTTGGTCGTAACGGCAATTTACGTTATCGTTTTCAAAGCATTGGCAGCAATGGGTAACATTGAAAAATTCTTGGTATTGGTTATTTTCAATGACCCAGCATTATTGGGTTTTCTGTTTGTTGGAGTAATGGTTTTATTTGAGAAAAATGAAAACACCTTACAAGCACTCTCTGTAACTCCAATTAAAATAAGTAACTATATTCTGTCTAAATCAATTTCCTTGACAGTTGTTTCTTTGGTGTGTTGCTACGCTATGGTGATTGCCGGTTATGGTTTTGATTTTAACATTATTCATTTCACAACAGGAACAATATTAACCACCTTCATTTTTTCAATGCTTGGTTTTGTTGCTGTGGCTGGACAATCATCTTTCAACAAGTATATACTAAGAGCATTAGGCATCATTTTATTTCTCACTTTGCCTTTTCTTGGTTACTTCGGCTTAGTTCCTAAAATTTGGTTCATACTGTTTCCGACCCAACCCGCTATTGACTTATACAATCTTGCATTTTCAACTTCTGTAACTTCATCAGAAATTTTAATTACCTATGCCCTTTGCATTATTTGGGCTGTTGTAACTTTTGTTTGGGCAAATCAAACACTCACTAAAAATGTATTCAAATGAAAAAAATAGTAACACTTATCAATAGCGACCTTAGACAAATTTTCAGAGATAAAACCCTGACTGTTTTTCTCTTTGCCCCGCTCATTCTTATCGTTTTTGTAAGACTTTTTGTTCCCTACATTACAGAACAATATCCAATCATTCTGGAATACCACCCTATGATTATGATGTTTGCAGGTATTCAGACAGCCATTATGTTCGGCTTCATTATTTCATTCATAATTCTAGATGAGAAAGACGAAAATGTATTACAAGTAATAAGAGTGTTACCAATCTCTCCTTTTTACTTCATTTTGTACCGACTGTTCTTTGCTACAACTTTTTCGACATTTGGAGCATTTTTAATAATAAATCTTAGCTGTATTGCATATCCTGGAATTACAAATTCAATTTTGTTATCCATTCAATACGGTTTGACTGCTCCATTTATCACATTAATCATAGCAACATTTGCAAAGAATAAGGTTGAAGGAATGGCATTTTTCAAAGGAGTTGACTTGATTTTACTTTTGCCAATGCTTTCATTTTTTGTGGTAGGTAACATCAAGTATATTTTCTCAATTATTCCAGCATTTTGGACTTACAATCTTTTTAAAGCAAGCATTTCAAATGGAGATACAATCTTCTTTTTCATAATTGGATTAACCATATACAGTTTTGTTATTTCAGTTCTGTTTATGCAATTCAAGAAACGGATATTTGACAGGTAAACAGCTTTTATGATATACGTTTTCAAGACATCGGTTAAGTTAAAAAGTGATGTAAAAAAACTAACAGGACAACTGAATGAACATTTGACAGATGGGACTTGGAATTTTGACCTTGATGACTGTGATAAAATATTACGTATTGACACGAAATTAAACAACACAGCCAAGACAATACAAATTCTAAAAGAAAACGGTTTTGAATGTGAAGAACTCCCCGACTGACAATGACGAAAGAAGGGAGAACCGCTAACACCCAGCGGAATAGACGAAACGCCCTAAATAGTGAACGCCCCGGTGAGTGACCGGGGCGTTTTGACTATTCCGTGTTCAGTGTACACTAGCCGTTTTGTATAGAAGTGCTGCCTACTGATGAAATTGAACTATTGACTCTATGAAGCAATAGGGCAAATAAGGTGTAACCAGTTGTATTTTATGTATTTGTTACGAATATATTTTGAAGTGTAAGTGTATTTAAATAAGATATCTTTGGAGTATTATGCTCATCGAATTATTGAACGAATTAAAAATACGCAATGCTTCATTGTATTATTTTGGCTTGGTTTGCTTGTTGGCTTCTATAATATTTTTGATACTTACTAGGGTTAGCACTACTCAGGTGTTTCAAGTAAATGCATGGTATAAACCTTTCAAATTTGCGTTTTCAACCTTTTTGTTTTCGTGGTCGATGGCGTGGTTCTGCCATTATTTGATTGGCTTTAATGCTATATACTTTAGCATTAGTACTATTCTACTGTTGGGTTTTGAGATTGTCTATATTGCTATTCAAGCCGGAAGAGGGCAGCTGTCGCATTATAATCTGAGTTCTCCTTTCTACACAGCTATGTACTCGATGATGGCTATTGCAGCAAGTGTAGTAACCCTGTATACTGCTTACATCTGTTATTTGTTTTTTACATCACCGATTGCTCCTATACCCCACTACTACTTGTGGGCTATTCGACTTAGTTTGATTTTGTTTGTTGTTTTTTCGTTTGAGGGTTTTGTGATGGGGTCCAGATTAAATCATAGTGTGGGTGGTGTAAATGAGAATTCGAGTCTCTTTATCGTAGGCTGGAGCAAGACGGTGGGTGATTTGCGTGTAGCACATTTTGTAGGTATGCATGCGCTTCAGTTGCTACCATTGATTTCGTTTTATGTACTGAAAAATACGAAATCGACGTTTGCGGTGGCTATTTTGTATGGCTTGTTGGCAGTGAGTACTTTCAGGCAGGCTATGAGAGGGAAACCACTTATAAAGAGTAGCATAGGTACTAAGATGGAGGTAAATTAATAAAAATACGAGTTGATTGAGCGCATGATCAGATGCAGATGATAGGAGGTGAGAGACTGTTGATGTAGGTGAAAGACGATGAACTTTAGCCGTGATTGTAGCGGTATGCCGGAGAGCAACGAAGGCATAGGAGCGTAAAGCACGATGTGGCTATATAGTGTACTTGACGATGGGCTCCAAAAAAATGATTTATTTACGACAAGAATGCGATCAGGCAAAATCGTCGTGTTCGATACCTAACCAGTTGAGAGCATTTTGACGTAGCAAATTATCTTTGGTGATATCTGTAAGAGGCATTTGCTCTATCAATTCGCCGGGGAGGTGTTCACCCAAGGGAAAGGGGTAATCACTTCCACAACAGATTTTGTGTTCGCCTATAGTTTGCAATAATAGATTGAATGCGTGGGTATCATGAACGAGGCTATCGACCCAAAATCGGCCGAGGTAGTCTCGTGGATTGACAGGATTATCAATAGCGCATAGGTCGGGACGCACCTTGAATCCGTGCTCTATGCGACCTATGGTAGCCGGAAATGAGCCTCCACCATGTGCAAAGGCTATTGAAAGAGATGGAAATTTGTCGAAGATGCCGGCAAATAGCATACTACAGATGGCTCTAGAGGTTTCGGCAGGCATTCCTACCAGCCAAGGCAGCCAATATTTCATCATATCTTGCTCTCCCATCATCTCCCAGGGATGAACGAATATACTACATCCTAGCTCTTCGGCGGCGGCCCAGAAGGGAAGAAATCGTGGATCGCTGAGATTGAGCTGATTGACATTTGACCCGATCTCGATGCCCGGCATACCTAATTCTTTGACGACCCGCTCCATCTCTCGAATGGCAAGATCTACATCTTGAAGGGGTACGGTACCTAATCCGATAAAACGATCGGGATAAAGTGCAACGCATTGTGCTATGTGATCGTTGAGAAAACGAGATGTTTGTAACCCATCTTGGGGTTTTGCCCAATAGTTGAATAGTACAGGTATCGTGGATAGTACTTGTACATTGACTTGTGTGTCGAGCATATCACGCAGTCGATCTTTGGGCTCCCAGCAATTGCTTTCTATTTCTCTAAAAAACTTATCCCCTTTGATCATCCGTGCACAGCAGGGCTTGTGGTGCTCCAAATGGATAAATTCGCCGTAGCCAAATTTCTGAAACCAATTGGGCATGTTTTCGGGCATGATGTGTGTGTGTATATCAATTTTTCTCATGGCTTTGTTTGTAGAAGATTTTGAGGTCCGAAGTGAAAGGGTAATAACATCAATGCATCAGCAATAACGATCACTTCGCCCTGCTGTGCAGATAAGAGTATGGGATAGGTGCGCTGATTTATTGCCACGCTCTCTGCGATAAACTGCCGACACATACCACAGGGAAAAGCAGGTGAGCCGGCTGGATGAATATCAGAATAAGTACTTATAGCGAATGCCTCTATCTGTATGCCCGAGTGTGAAGAATAAAGAGATGCTAGCGCGCTTCGCTCTGCACATATCCCTACCGGATAGGAAGCGTTTTCGATATTGACGCCTGTAATCATAGCACCATTTTGAAGTAAAATAGCGGCCCCTACACCAAATTTACTGTAGGGAGCATAGGCTTCTTTGGCCTTTTGGCGAGCTACTGTAATCAATGGCGACCAATGAGAGGGCAGGTACTGTATCGATTCGTATGTAGTGTACTCAAATGTAAACTGAGGCATATAGGACAAAGGTAATGCATCTGCCTTTGCTTGTCAAAAAGGACTTTTGAAATGGAGGCTAGGGCATTCAAAGGGTAGAGTACCGCTTTGATATAAAATAAAGCCATGAAAAGATATGATATCTTATTCTGTCTTGGACTTGTTGCAACCCCTATTTGTGAGGATGGTAGGCATAGATGATTTTGTACTCTTGATGCAAAAGATGCTTGGGCAATTCGCCTATTTTTAAATCATCTTTTTGTGGCGTGGGTTCACAGACAGTATAGTGTGCACCTTGATACTCTATCGTTATAGCATCTGATGTGGGTTCTAATTCTACAGCTATCGTAATGTGTGTAGGGTAAAGCAAGGCGATCATGGGTTTGTTATAGAGTTCTTTCACTAAATAAAAAAACAATGCCGCTCTATCATCACAGTCGCTGTACTCATAGAGAAGCGTTTGCTCTGGAGATAGTCTTTTTTCTTTACCAAAGTATTTTTGATCATTTTCAAATAGAAAACCATAGCGAGTAAATCGCATGAGATAGTCAATTCCTTGTGTTTCACTCATGGTATCGATATGTCTTTTGAGCTCGGGTATAAGCGATTGATAGGTTTGCTTACTGAGGGGGATATTAAAGTAAGTTTCGAAATCGGGAACCGGATAATTGGTAAATAGATTTTTAATTACTGGATTTAGCTTTATAGTAAAGTGGTACAATTTGTCATAGTAGTCAAATTGAATCGTTTTATCGGTATACAGCTCCGAATTAAAATCGGGCATGTGCTCTATTTTGTAGGAGAAAGCTTTCTGACCTTCATCGATTATAGTAGAGGTCTGTATTGGGGGATTTTTCAAAAAGTTGATTTCGCGATAATCATGATAATTCAGACAAACATATTGCTTCTCACCTTTGTGAAAATAAGGAATTCCATAGATATTATCCTCACTTTGGACATAAAAAAGGAGATGATTTTTGCTAAGTGAAAGCGTAGCATCATAGCCAGATTTGTTGAGCAAATACCATTTGTAAAGAGTGTATAAATAATAATTGTCCGACTTGGGGGAAATGGCTTGTGCAACACTTCGAACAAATTGATAATAGAGCCAGTCATCTAATTTTCTATATTGCTGATACGCTTTCATATCGGCTACCAAAATACTCAAATCAGCAGATTCAATTTGATTATAGAAGTCACGCACGAACTCATCATTCAGTTTCTTTTTGGGAAATCGCAGATGATACTCCGGTATAGTAGTATGAATAGTATCTCCAGTAAATCGGACTAGCAGAGGCTTCTGGCTCATGCTGAATACATCTACGGAGCAGATAGTAATAATAATGATATAGAATAGTACTCGATTCACTTGAGTCAAAGTTACCAAAACTTAACAATAAAATAATATTAATTTTTTGCCTTTGTGCTTTTACATTCAATTTGAAGTTGGAACCATTCAAACAGAATAACAATAGAAAAATAAGAAATGTATGCATGATGACATACATTTGCAAACAATGCAAATACAGGTATTAAAATCCAAGATACACCGAGTACGAGTCACTGAGGCCGACCTCAATTATATTGGAAGCGTCACGATAGATGCTGCCCTAATGGAAGCAGCCGGACTGGTAGAGCACGAAAAAGTACAAATAGTAAATGTTAATAACGGAGAACGCCTTGAAACCTATGTGATCAAAGGTCGTAAAAATAGTGGCACTATATGCCTCAATGGCCCTGCCGCTCGCAAAGTGCAAGTTGGCGATATTGTCATCATCATATCTTATGCTTTAATCGAAATCGAGAATGCCAAAAAACATCAACCTACAATAATCTTCCCTACCGATAAAAACAAATTAAAATAATTCTATGCCCAAGAAATGGATCAGTATTTTGTCTTATCTCTTTACTTTGGGCCTGGGCTTTTTCTTGATTTGGTGGTCTGTGAAAGACCTTACTCAAGAGGATTTTGACAAAATTTCATTTGCTATATCAAAGGCCAATTATTGGCTCTTGATTCCCATATTAATCATGGGCTTTTTAAGTCACTGGAGCAGAGCCGTGAGATGGAAATACCTCATGGAACCCATGGGAGTATCACCAAGCACCACCAACACTTTCTTTGCCGTCATGATTGGCTACCTTGCCAATATGGCCTTTCCACGATTGGGCGAAGTGTTAAAATGCACTCTCCTATCGAAATATGAAAAAGTACCGGCTGACAAACTCGTAGGCACCATCATAGCCGAACGAGCGTTTGACCTTCTTTGTCTGTTGCTTATTTTTCTGATTACCTTTTTAGTGCAGATTGATTTTGCTAGAGAATTATTCTCTGGTTTACAGCAGCAGAATACAGAACCTGAAAGTAACAAATCACTCTATTTTATACTTGCCATAGCTCTTAGCATAGGAATATTATTTGCTTTCCGACACAAAATAGTCCAACTCCCTTTTTGGGATAAAGTAAGACAAATCGCTAAAAATGTATTGAGTGGCATCATGAGTTTCAAAACTATGAAAAACCAAAAAGGATTTGTATTTCACACACTCCTTATCTGGGGGCTTTACCTTGGCATGATTACGCTTGGCTTTCAAAGCATCGAAGGCACCAGAGGACTTGGAATACAAGCCGGCCTGTCTGTTCTGTCTTTTGGCAGCATAGGCATGATCGTCACTCCGGGAGGCTTGGGAGCCTATACCGGACTTGTCGAAAAAATAGTATCTCTCTATGGTATCGAAAAAGCAATCAGCGTAGCTATCAGTTGGATTATTTGGCTGGTACCTACCGGAATTATTGTAATGGGAGGCGCGATCTCTATGATACTTTTACCCTTCATGAATAAAGATAAAAAATGAGCAAACTTGCCTTAATCGAACAGAAAATATACACTCTTGAACACCTGATAAGAATTCGAAATCAATGGAAAAAATTCGATAAAACTTGTGTGTTTACCAATGGCTGCTTTGATATTCTTCATAGAGGTCACATTAGCTACCTGTTGCAAGCAGCCGATATGGGCGACAAACTGATAATCGGTATCAATACTGACGAATCGGTCAAAAGATTAAAAGGTGCTACAAGACCAATGCAAGACCAGTATACACGAGCGCTCAACCTAGCTGCTCATACTTATGTAGATGCCGTGGTACTCTTTGAGGAAGACACCCCTCTAAACCTAATACAAGCATTAAAGCCAGACTTATTGGTGAAAGGAGGAGATTATAATATCGACACCATTGTAGGTGCCAATGAAGTGGTAGAACAGGGCGGCAAAGTAGTCATAATCCCTACACTCGAAGGTTATTCTACCAGCAACATCATTGAAAGGATGAAATAACCAGCCCTAAGCTATCCTTAGTGTATCTTTGCTTCAAATCATACAATATGAGCGTGCACCCAAGCAATAAAGAATTTAAAAAAATAACCACTCATGCTCTACAAGCTATGAAGAAGAGGGGCGAAAAGATATCAATGCTTACCGCCTATGATTTTTCGATGGCTACCATTTTGGATGACGCTGGTATAGACATTCTGCTGGTGGGCGATAGCGCTAGTAATGTAATGGCCGGCCATGAAACCACACTCCCCATTACGCTCGATCAAATGATCTATCATGCCGCATCAGTGATTCGAGCCGTCAAACGAAGCCTTGTAGTAGTTGACTTACCCTTTGGCTCCTATCAGGGCAATAGCAAAGAAGCACTTCATAGTGCCATACGTATCATGAAAGAAGCCGGCGCTCATTCTATCAAAATGGAAGGTGGCGAAGAAATTATCGAATCCGTAAAACGTATCATTTCGGCAGGTGTACCGGTAATGGGCCATCTAGGACTCACACCACAAAGTATCTACAAATTTGGCACCTATACGGTAAGAGCAAAAGAAGAAGCCGAAGCCGAAGAATTAATCAAAAATGCACTTATCCTTCAAGAAGCAGGTTGTTTTGCTATCGTATTGGAAAAAATACCCGCAACACTAGGCAAGCGTGTAGCAGAAGAACTCACTATACCCGTCATAGGCATAGGTGCCGGTAAATATGTGGATGGCCAAGTACTCGTAATGCATGATATGCTAGGTATCAACAAAGAATTCAGTCCTCGCTTTCTCAGACGATACCTTAATATGTACGAGCAAATCTTTGATGCCTGCCGTCGATATATCCACGATGTCAAATCTGAAGATTTCCCCAATGATCAAGAACAATACTAAACAACACATTACCTATTACAAAAAAATATATTACTTAGAATCATTTAATTTTCAGTGATTATCAATAGATTATAT
>DAIUCL010000091.1:0-10842 GCA_036846185.1 Chitinophagaceae bacterium | reverse complement strand
CGGTGGTAGGGCATGACGATGATGGAAAGCTGTTGATAGACATGACCGAGGCGACAGGTATTGACTCAATGGGGGTGTATCGTTCTGCAGAAAGAAAAACTACATCTAAGATAAGATTATTGTCCAGGCAGCAGCAAATTGTGCGTATTGATGAAGAGATAAAGTTGTCTTTGTCTGTATCAGATGAGCATAAGATGATAGATCTGTTGCTTCGTGCTATTCAGATTGATAAGCCTGATGTATTGATTTTTGAGGATTATAACAAAGGGGTATTGACACCTCTTTTGATTGAAAAAGTGATTTCGCATTGTAAGGCTGTGGGAGTGATGACGGCGGTAGATCCCAAGCAAGATCATTTTTTTGCTTATGTGGGCGTAGATTTATTTAAGCCAAATTTGAGGGAGTTGTTTCAAGCTTTTTCTAGTCAATATGTGTCTTTGACTGATTCGGTTCTTCTGGATATGCATCAGCAATTGAATGAGAAATTGGGTCACAAGGTTTCATTGTTTACTTTATCTGAGAGGGGGGTGTATGTAGCGGATGCGAAGGAGTCCCATTGGCTGCCGGCTCATGTTCGTTCTATATCGGATGTGTCGGGTGCGGGAGATACAGTGATCAGTGTAGCAGCGATGTGCCTTGCGGCAAAATCCGGTTTGAAGTTGGCGGCCGCATTATCAAATTTGGCGGGAGGTATAGTATGTGAAAAACCCGGTGTAGTAGCGATCAGTCGTGAGGAGTTGTCTGAAGGTGCTTCATTGCTTTCGGCATTGTAAACTCCGGTTCGATGGTCTGAGCGTTGAGATTGCTGAGTAATGAAAATGTCTTTGAGCCCTAGCCGTGATCGCAGCGGCATCCCCGAAGCGCCGAGCTGTGTGGGGGAGCTGCGAAGGGATATAGCGGAGAGCACGATGTAGCTAAATATAGATTGTGGGCTGGGCTCCGAAGGGAATATATAAAGGTAGAAAGGAGTAATTTGTAGGTAATTGACGTTCGGAATCTTTCTTTTTTTAAGATTTTTTTTTGATTATTATGATATTTGTCAAACTTATTGTATGTTTACCGTAATTTAACGAATGTGTAGCTATGATCAAAAGACTATTCGCTTTCTTGTTATTGGGTTTGCCTTTCTGTAGTATGGCTCAGAAGCACCACGAAATGGGGATTTTTGGGGGTACATCCAGTTATTTTGGCGATTTACAACAAAATTTATTTCCGAATGAGGGGTACAGAGCTGCTGGAGGCTTGCTTTATAAGCACTTTGTTCACCCAAATGTAGGTTTTAGATTTGGGGCGACGTATGCTAGTTTGCATGCGGCAGATTCATTGTCGCAGTCGCCGGCGATCAAGAATCGTAATTTGAATTTTCAGACTAATTTATTTGAGGTGCATAGTGCCGTAGAGGTAAATCTTTTGCCTGTAGATCATGATGAGTTTAAATTTTCTCCTTATATTTTCGCAGGTTTGTCAGTCTTTTATTACAACCCTTATACGATAGGTACTGATGATCAGAAGATTTATTTGCGTCCGTTGAGCACAGAAGGGCAGGGATTGAGACAGTATCCCGGTCGTAGAGTGTATAGTTTGGTGAATGTGGGTGTGCCATTGGGTGCTGGAATGAAAGTGCTTATTGGTAAAAAAGTACTGGTAAGTGGTGAGATAGGTTTTAGGTATACTGCCACCGATTATTTGGATGATGTGAGTTCTACGTATGTCAATTTGGATACTTTGTTTAGATATAAGGGAAAACAGAGTGTGGATTTGTCGTTTCGCACGGATGAGTTAGCTAATTGGGATGGAAATTATCCTACGGATAAATTTGTTCGTGGAGATAATATGAAAAAAGACTGGTATTGGTTTGCTGGAATTAATGTTGCCATTTATTTTGATGCCTTTGGTAATATTATGCCATACAAAAAGACAAGATGTCCTAGACGAATTTTTAATCGTTAGGTTATTAATAGATAATGAAATCATCCTTGTCGTTTAAGAATGGCAAGGATTTTTTTATAGAGGTGAGAGTTTCTTTGTTGAGTTTGTATTGCAGGATTGCTTCGCTGTTTTCTACGTGTTGCAATACTTCTCCCAAGGGGGAGATGATTTGAGAATCGCCTTTGTGGTAGATACCATTACCATCAGTTCCTACTCTATTAGCGGCGATTACATAGCATTGGTTTTCTATTGCTCTTGCTTTGAGGAGGGTGTTCCATGCTTCTGCTCTTCGTTCCGGCCAGTTGGCAACATAGAGCAGTATGTCGTATTCGTCAGGATTTTGTTGTCGGTTCCATACAGGAAATCTAAGGTCGTAGCATATTTGCAGGTTCACTTTCCAGCCTCCTACGGAGCATATAATACGTTGATTACCCGGGGTGTAATGTTTATCTTCACCGGCAAGTGAAAACAGGTGTCTCTTGTCGTAGTGGTATATTGTATGGTCGGGTTGTACCCAAAGGAGTCTATTGTAATACTTACCATTGTCTTCAATGATCATGCTACCGCAGAGGATACACTTGTGAAGAGATGCCATATTTTTCATCCAGGCTATGGTGGTGCCAGTCATGGTTTCTGCCAGGGAGGTGGAGTTCATGCTGAAGCCTGTGCTAAACATTTCAGGTAGGATGACCAACTGATTTTGACAGGATATACTATTAAGGAACTCTTCGAATTTGGAGCAATTATGTATTTTGTCTTCCCAGATAAGATTTGTTTGGATAATGGTGACAGGTAAGAGGTTCATGGAGCTAAAGTACATTATTTTAAGTACATGATATTTTGAAATCACTTTATTTCATTAAGCACTAACTCGTGTATAAGATTCGTTTCGTAGCCTTTTTGAAGTAGGTAAGCAGCACACTTTTGCAAGAGGATATATTTATTACTTGTGGTAGATCTGATTTGCGCAATTTTCTTTTGGCCAAGTTGAATAAGTGTTTCATAATACTCTTCGTTAGGGATTTGAGAGAGCGCCTTTTTGATGCAGTAGTCACTTATTTGATGTTGTTTTAGTAAGGCTTTTATTTTAATTTTCCCCCATTTTTTTTGATAAAACTTACCTCTTGCTATTGCTTCAGCAAAACGAAGTTCATTGAGGAAGTTTTCTTCAATGAGTAATGCGATGATGTTTTCAAGTTCTAGTCCTCGAATGCCGAGTTCAAGCAACTTATTGCGTACTTCCCACTGGCTTCTTTCCTGGTAGGCGCAATACTTAGATATTTTTTCTATAGCTACTGATTCAGAGAGCATGTGGAATAAAAATATTGTCGATCAGTCGGACGCCATCTAGCCAAGCTGCGATTAATAGGACCATATCTTCTGTAGTAGAAAAATTATCGAGGATTTGCATCGTGTTTTTTGTTGCAAGCGTTAAGTATTCTACTTCGAATCCTTGAGATGTTAATCTCTCTATGGCTCTTTGTTGCAATATGGCAAATTGTTGTTTGGATTGATTACGTAGGATGTATTGTAATGTTTCATAGATGCTTGGTGCTATTTCGATAGCCTCTTGGCTCAAGCGGACATTTCGAGAGCTCATGGCTAGTCCACTTTTTTCGCGTATTGTGGGAATGGCAATAAGATTGGTGCCTAGCTGTTGTTGCTCCAGAAGGAGTTTGATAACCATTACTTGCTGATAGTCTTTGAGTCCCATATACAAGTTGTCGGGTTGTATGATTTCAAGTAATCTATGTACTACTTGATACACTCCTTTGAAATGCCCGGGCCTTTTTTCACCTTCCAGTACTGAATCTAAGTAGCCGATGTCGATATCGGTGGCAGTATTTGGAGAGGGGTAAATTTCGTTGACAGTAGGCAAAAACAGCGCATCTACCTTTTGCTTGCATAATAACTCAATATCTGCGGTGGTAGTAATAGGGTATTTTTCAAAATCAGTCGCATTATTGAATTGAGTGGGATTGACAAAAATACTGACTACGGTAACTTTGTCTCGTTGTTGAGATTCTTTTATCAAGCTCATGTGTCCTTGATGAAGTGCGCCCATAGTAGGTACAAAACCAAAAGGTTTGTCAATGGAGTATAGCCAATGTTTGATATCATTAATCGTTTTGAAAAGTAACACAGCTGCTAAAAATAGGATAGGTCTGTTATAAATTCATTTTTTTCGCAAAAAAATTTGTACCTTTGCACTCCCGCAACAATATTTAGTACACCTAAACCATACATTGAATGGCTGTTTTACAAAAGAAAAAAGTTCTTTTTATTTCTCACGAGTTTGCTCCTTATAATGAAGAAACTGAATTTGCAAGAATCTTAAACATGCTCGCCGTCAAGTCTAATGAGACGGGCTTTGAAGTGAGAGTTATTATGCCGCGATTTGGCACTATCAACGAAAGGCGTCATCGACTCCATGAAGTAGTTCGACTTTCGGGTATAAATATTAGTGTAGATAAAGAAGATTATCCTTTGGTCATCAAAGTTGCTTCCTTGCCCAATGCAAGGCTTCAGGTATACTTCATGGATAATGAAGATATGTACAAGCGTAAGCAGACTTTTCATGATGAACAAGGTATCTTTTTTGATGATAATACAGAACGTTCAATCTTTTTCTGTAAAGGGGCATTAGAAACCGTCAAAAAATTTGGATGGCCTCCTGATATCATTCATGTACATGGCTGGATGAGTGCTCTTATTCCTATGTATATTAAAGCATACTACAAAAAAGAGCCCGTTTTTGCCAACTCTAAACTGATTTATTCAACCACTAGAGAAACTCTTACAGAAAAGCTAGGTGCGAGTTTTTCTCAACAAGTATTGAATAGTACGCCTCTCAAAGAAAAAGATATTGAACTATACAAAGAAGGTAGTAATTTGGATATGTTTGTAGGAGGAGCAAAGCATGCTGATGCTGTTATCTATAGCTCGGACTCTGACGACAAAAAAATTACTTCTTTGATCAAGCCATCCAAAAGTAAGAAAGTGTTAAATTTTAGTGCGGATAGTGATGATGTGACGCATATTATGGAACTTTACAATAATTTGGCGGGCAAATAATAGCATGAAAAAAAAATATAAAGGCTTTGACGCCGTACAGAATGGGGTTAGTTGGTTTGTCTTATTATTTTTTTTATCATTTTTTTATTCCTGTAAAGAAAATGTAATCTTACCCTCAGATGTCATTCCGCAAATAGACAATATCAATACCTTTGGTAGCGACACTTTTACACTGCATACTCATACCATCTATCAAGATTCTCTTCAGACAGGAGGGTTGTGGAAAAATAACAGAGTGGCATCCTCTGCACTATTCTATCATGCCTTGGGTACCATCGCATCTGACCCCGTATTCGGAAAGACGGTAGCAGGAATTTATTTGCAAGTGTTACCACCTACTATCAACTTCCAATTCAAAACGAATGCCAGCGGTACGCAACGAACTATTGACTCTGTAATACTTGTATTACCCTACAAGGCAGTTTATGGTGATACCATCGGTTCGTCAATGCAGACCTATAACGTCTATCGATCACTCAAATCATTTTCTCGCGATTCTGCACAATTTGAACTCACTAAAGATTCCATAGACTATAACCGACTGCTTTCTTCCTTACAAGTAAATCTCGCCACCTTATCATCCGATTCGCCCACCGTAAATGGTGTAAAACTTCCTCCACAACTTCGTTTCAAACTGGCTTCTTGGTTTGCTGATAGTTTACAAACTCAAGTTGACCTAGCTACTAATGGAGCTGCGGCCAACTTTTCTTCTTTTCTAGAATGGTGGAAAGGATTCTCAATAGTTCCTGATACCAATAATGGCAAAGCCTTAGCTTATTTTGATACCTACAATACACGTATGTTTATCTACTACAGATACACAAATACCAACAATATTGTGGATACTACCTTAGATGTGTTTGCCTTCGATCCTAATAATTGTAATCGTTTTAACAGCATACGAAGAGAATACACCTCTACACCTATTGCAGCATATATTAATACGAATTCTACTGGTGGTGATAGTTTGCTAGCAGTACAATCAGAACCAGGTCTAACTACATTTATTCATTTTCCACATTTGTCCAAATTTGAAAATGTCATCGTCAATAGAGCGGAAATGATATTCACCGCATCCTCTCCCATCACCAATTGGAGTGATACATCCTTTTTCCCAATGCATGCTCGAATGCAACTGATTGGAAGCGATAATAATCAAAATGATAAAGTATTGGATGATTACACTATTTTTGGCTCAAATTTTGTTGATGGTAGACGACAACTCACAACCATCAATGGTAATAATTATATTCAATACAAATTTAAATTGACTCACTCAATACAACGTATGATCAGCCTTCAGGATTCTACCTATCGTATCAAAATGATGGGAGTCAATGATGGATTTCCTGCCAAAGGTAGAACAATACTGATTGGTTCTTCAAGTTTACAACCTCTACTAAAACCAAAATTATCCCTAATATACACTAAAATCAACAAGTAAAACTATGTGTGGAATCGTTGCCTATATAGGCCCCAAAGAAGCATACCCAATCTTAGTAAAAGGGCTCAAAAGGCTCGAATACAGAGGTTATGACAGCGCAGGAGTAGCGCTACTCAATACTGAACTCTCTATTTTCAAAAAAGAAGGGAAAGTAAGTGATTTAGAAAAGTTTACAAAAGGTAAAGATGTACACGGAAATATGGGTATCGGACATACTCGCTGGGCTACTCATGGCGTGCCGTGTGATAGAAATGCACATCCACATCTATCCAATTCAGGAAATTTGGCCATAATTCACAACGGAATTATCGAAAATTACGCTTCTTTAAAACTGCAACTCGAAAGTCGTGGTTATACCTTCGAAAGCGATACCGATACTGAAGTGCTTCTTAATTTGATAGAAGATATTCAAAAAGAAGAAAATCTGACTATTGACCAGGCTGTAAGACTTGCACTCAATGAAGTGATAGGCGCTTATGCCATCGTTGTAATCGACAAAAGAGAACCAAACAAACTCATCGCCGGACGCAAGGGAAGTCCACTTGTAATCGGTGTCGGCAAAGACGAGTTTTATGTCGCTTCCGATGCATCTCCTATCATAGAATATACCAAAAATGTAGTTTATCTCAACGATTTGGAATTTGCTATCTTACATAGAGATGGAGAGTTAGAAGTTAAAAATCTAGCGAACGTAGCCAAGTCACCCTATGTCCAAAAGCTAGAGCTTGATCTCGAAAAAATCGAAAAAGGAGGTTACGAACATTTCATGCTCAAAGAAATCTACGAACAACCTCAGGTCGTTCTTGATTGTATGAGAGGTAGGATGAATGCCGAACAAGGTTGGATAAAGCTAGGGGGGGTCAATGAGTTTGCTGCTCGAATCAATAATGCCAAGCGAATCATTATCATAGCCTGTGGTACTTCGTGGCACAGTGCTCTCATCGCCGAGTATCTAATAGAAGAATTGGCCAGAATACCGGTAGAAGTTGAGTATGCATCCGAATTCAGATACCGCAACCCAATAGTGACCGAAAAAGATGTCGTCATCGCTATCTCCCAATCCGGAGAAACAGCAGATACACTTGCCGCAATCGAACTAGCCAAAGAAAGACAAGCACTTATCTACGGCATATGTAATGTGATAGGCTCCTCCATCGCCAGAGCCTCCCATGCAGGCAGTTATACCCATGCTGGTCCCGAAATTGGTGTTGCCTCTACCAAGGCATTCACCGCACAAGTTACTATTCTTACCTTACTTGCTCTACAGCTAGCCCAGAACAAAGGTACCATCTCTCAGTCCCGACTCCGTCAGGTTCTCTACGAAATGGAAAATATCCCTCAAAAAATAAAAGAAACCCTCGAAACCAACGAAGCCGCTATCGCTATTGCTGCTAAATACAAAGATGCCCCTAACTTCTTGTACTTAGGTCGAGGCGTATCCTTCCCCATAGCGCTCGAAGGAGCACTCAAACTCAAAGAAATATCTTACATCCATGCCGAAGGCTATCCGGCAGCCGAAATGAAACACGGACCTATAGCACTCATTGACGAAAACATGCCCGTTGTGTTCATCGCCACCAATGTCAGTGCACACGAAAAAATCGTTTCGAACATACAAGAAGTCAAAGCACGCAAAGGAAAAGTGATCGCTATCGTAAATCAAGGCGACACCACCATTCGCGGCCTTGCAGATGATATTATAGAAGTTCCCGAAACTGACGAAGTGCTTTCGCCACTCGTGTCTGTCATTCCTCTTCAATTACTGTCTTACCACATAGCACTCATGAGAGGATGCAATGTCGATCAACCACGTAATTTGGCTAAGTCGGTCACTGTAGAATAAAAAATAATTAATCACTAGTTCATGCTTGCCACTGCTTCGTGCGGTGGCAATTATTTTTTGGGGCTATCACTCAATTCACTACACTCAGCTACTATCCGTCCCTTACAGAGTCCACTTCGTTCCCGTCTCGTCTCCTACAAAAAACATCGTACACAAAAGAACAATCTGAAATAGGAGACGAGACCTCCTCGTGCCTCGTCGTCTTCCAGGCACGGCAGCCCCTCATCCAATCAACATGGCTGATCGGTCTGTCATCGCATACTATCAAGATCCTTTCTAAAACACATTCTCTGACCACCCAGCTCGCGGCAACGATAGCAGTGAAAAGCCCACAGAGAGGAAGGCTAGTGAGGCAAGGAGAGGCGGGGCGAAGGAACGAAGCCACCGCCACGACTATGCCTCACTGTATGCCTCTCGAGGACTTGAAACGGATAGCGTGTTTGCCGCCCACTAAATTTTGATATTTATGATTCTTATCTCATACTGTCTCAATGTACAAGCCTGAAAAGTTCATAAATATCTTTTGCTTAAATCCGTTCTTATCAATCAATTTTAGTTCTTCAAATATTTAGTGTCATAAGAATTATAAAATACTCGATTTAAATAACTGCGTAAAAAACATTACAACATTCAAAAAAAATCATATATTGCAAAAAAAATTGTTAACTATGAAGAAGTTCTTATCATTTTTTTACTTTCTTGTATTCAGTTTTACGGCAATAGCGCAGCCCACCTATTTTAACAATAATTCAGCTAGTCCAAGTAACGCATTTCCATGGGGCACATCAGCGGGTAAGGGTTGTCAAAATTATTTTGCGGCCAATTCCTTCCCTGCTGCCTACAATGGATTTATTACTACCTGCTACTGGAAAGTTACTCCAAATATTACAACGACATTTACAAATCTGACCATCCGAATTACACAAACAAACAACGCAGATTTGGACGTTGGAGCTCTTCATTCTAGTTCACCTTTTACTACAGTATATACTTCAGCATCGGTGACACTCACGTCATCAGCTGCTGGCTGGGTTAGCGTTACTCTTCAGACGCCTTTTTTGTACAATCCTGCTCAAGCTATGATCGTAGATGTATTTCAATGTGCCGCTAGCAACGCAAGTATGTCCACTGCTAATTTTACAGCATCGCCTGCCGGATTATACAGGCGTACCTACACTAACAACTCAGGTTGTGTATCTGTGTATGCCGGTCAAGATGCACTTACAGCTGCATTTGGATTTGATCAAATCCCAGCTGGCCCATGTACTAATCCTCCAACAGCTGGAACCACTACAGCGTCCCCTCTTGTAGCTTGTGCAACACAAAATGTTAACTTAGGACTAAACGGTAACTCTTTCGGTACCGGACAGACTTATCAATGGCAGGAAGCTCCTACCGCAGTCGGTCCATGGACCAATGTAGGCCCTTTACTAAACCTGACAGCTTCTACTACAGTGAATCCCACAGTGACAACCTACTATCGTTGTGAAGTAACTTGTGGTGCAGGTGTAGATTATTCTTCTCCTGTCATGATCACTGTAAATCCAGCTTTCCCGGCAGGTGTATATACCATTAATTCAGCCTTGCCTACCAGTGGTACTAATTTCCAAACATTCAACGCCGCTATCGCTGCTATCGCATGTGGTATCACAGGGCCAGTTGTTTTCAACGTAGCTCCAGCCAGTGGTCCCTATAATGAACAAATTATCATACCACAAATCATAGGAGCTTCGGCTACCAACACAATTACATTTAATGGTAATGGTGAGACCCTCACCTTTGCGGCAACCACAGCGGGTGCACCCAGTGTGATGGAGCTAGATGGTGCTGATTACATCAAAGTGAATAATCTCAATATTATATCTACGGCGGCATCGGGCAATGCCTTCGCTGTGCATCTGTGGAATGGTGCGAATCACAATCGCTTTAGCAACTGTGTGATATCGTGCAATATATCGGCTACTGCCAGTACTATTGCTCCATTCTCCGTGAGTGGCGCTAAAGCAGCTGCTGTTACTGCCGGTTTGTCCGGAACTAACGATTCTTTAATCAATTGTACGATCAACGGCGGTTACTATGGCGTAGCCTTTACTGGGCCAACTGCTGCACCTTTCAATGCGGGTAACTTTGTAAAAGGCTGTACAATCAATGATGTATATTTTTATGGAGTATATGCAGCGTATAATCAAGGTATTGTTATCGATAGCAATCTCTTGCAACGCCCCACACGAACAACCTTCACTACGAGCTATGGGATATTTACGACGACTAGTGCAAACTCATCTAAGATTACCCGCAATCGGGTGCGCAATTACTTTACGACTACACCTACCAATACCTCCACATTCTACGGTATTTATATCACCGGGGCTAATGGTACATTGGGCGATGAAATCAAAGTAGAGAACAATATCATACACGATAACAACAATGCCGGAGCCTCGTATGGTATGTATATCCTGACGGTGAATCATGTGCATGTATATCACAATACGATATCGATTGATCATACGACATCTACGGCTACGGGTGCCACCCGTGGTATTTGGAT